>DAIMEA010000092.1:0-11315 GCA_036725585.1 Prolixibacteraceae bacterium
GGCGGATGGGACGAAGTTCTGCGGATTACCAGCGCTGTGCCGGTAAACGACTACGGCGATTCGATGGTCAACCTCATCCGGAGCAACCGCGATGCTAGTTTTCCCTGGTTGGGCGTTTTCATTGGTTCGGCAGTGATTGGTTTCTGGTATTGGTGTACCGACCAGTTCATTGTGCAACGGGTTCTGTCGGGTAAAAACGAAAAAGAATCGCGCAGGGGAACGATCTTTGGCGCTTATTTAAAACTGACCCCGGTATTTCTTTTCCTGATTCCGGGTATGATTGCCTTTGCCATGGCCCAAAAAGGTGTGGTTATTAACGGGGAAGTGTTTACGCTCTCTTCGGCCGATGCTGCCTTTCCCACCCTCGTTGCCAAACTGCTGCCTGCCGGAGTGAAAGGGCTGGTCGTTTGCGGAATTCTCGCTGCGTTGATGAGTTCCCTGGCTTCTTTGTTTAACTCATCGTCGATGCTGTTTACCATCGATTTCTATAAAAAGTTTAAACCAGCAGCCAGCGAAACACAGCTTCTTAAAGTAGGGCGTATTGCCACCGTTGTGGTTGTTTTGCTCGGAATCCTCTGGATCCCGGTGATGCGAAACATTGGAAACGTACTGTACGAGTATCTGCAGGACGTGCAATCGGTTCTGGCTCCCGGCATCGCTGCCGCCTTCCTGCTCGGGATTGTTTCCACAAAACCCACCCCCAAAGGAGGTATGTGGGGCTTGATATCCGGTTTTGTAATCGGTATTCTCCGCCTGGGGGCAAAAGTGTTTTATACCAGCCTGGCCAAAGCCGATGGCTTTGCCGATGTGAAAGCCTGGGCAGCCGAGATGGGTGTTAACAATCCTTTCTATACGCTGTTTTACGATGTCAATTGGCTGTTTTTCAGTGGAGGAATGCTGGTGTTCAGTATTCTGGTTATTATGATTGTCAGTCGCTATACCAAAGCAGCTCCGGCCGAGCAGATCGTTGGCTTGACCTACCGGTCGGCTACATCGGAACAGAAAGCCGCTACACGTGCAAGCTGGAACGGATGGGATATTGTCCATACCGTTATTATTCTGGCTATTGTGGTTGCTTTCTACATTTATTTCTGGTAGTCAACTTTAAAGGGTTGAATTACCCCGGTCGGTCCGGCTTTTTTCTATGAATCGGGATGGGGCATTTTTCGTTTTCATTCCCGGTTTTGAATGAGATGGATTGATTTGTGTTCAAACAATACGTATTAATTAAATAGACAGAAATGAGTAATTCTCAAAAAAAATCAGTTTGGTTTGTTACAGGGAGCCAGCATTTGTATGGCCCCAAAACCCTGAAACAGGTTGACGACGATTCGGCAATTATCGTGAAGGAATTGAATGGAACAGGAAAATTGCCCGTGGAAGTGGTTTTTAAACCTGTTGTAAAAACACCCGACGAAATCCTGTCGGTTTGTATTCAGGCCAATTCCGATGCCCGTTGCATCGGGGTGATTACCTGGATGCATACCTTTTCACCCGCCAAAATGTGGATTGCCGGACTCAAAGCGCTGCAGAAACCCAGCGTGCACCTGCATACTCAATTCAACCGGGATTTGCCCTGGGCCGAAATCGACATGGATTACATGAACCTGCACCAGAGTGCCCATGGCGACCGGGAGTTTGGTTTTATTCAGACCCGCTTACGGAAAAACCGGAAGGTTATTGTCGGGCATTGGAAAGAAAAGGCCGTGCAGGATCAATTAGCCGTTTGGTGCCGTACAGCCATTGGCTGGGACGAGTCGAAGGGACTGAAAGTGGCCCGTTTTGGCGACAATATGCGCGAGGTAGCTGTTACCGAAGGCGACAAGGTTGAAGCACAGATTCGCTTTGGCTGGCAGGTGGCTGCCTATGGGGTAGGCGATCTGGTGGAATATGTCGAGAAAGTGAGCGACGAGGAAGTCGATACGTTATATCAGACCTACGAACGTCTTTATGCCGTTGCCGAAAATTGCAAACCCGGGCAAAAATACCACGAACATGTTCGGGTACAGGCCCGATACGAAATCGCCATGAAGCACTTTATGGAACAGGGCGGTTTTGGCGCTTTTACGACCAATTTTGAAAACCTGACCGGCTTAGCCCAATTGCCCGGATTGGCATCCCAGCGTTTGATGGCTGCCGGATACGGTTTCGGTGCCGAAGGCGATTGGAAACAAGCTGCTATGTTACGCATTATTAAGAAAATGTCGGAAGGAATGCCCGGGGGTAGTTCTTTCATGGAGGATTACACCTATCACCTCGATCCTTCGAATCAGGGTGTGCTGGGAGCCCACATGCTCGAAATTTGCCCGTCGATCGCTGCCCAAAAACCACGGCTCGAGGTACACCCGCTCGGAATAGGTGGAAAAGATGCCCCTGCCCGCCTGGTTTTTGAAAGCGCTACCGGACCGGCCATGAACGTAACCCTTATTGATATGGGAAACCGTTTCCGGCTAATCGTGAATACCCTCGATGTCATCAAGCCGCTGGCAAATCTGCCGAAGTTACCGGTTGCTTCCGCTTTCTGGAAGACCCATCCGAACCTGGCCGATGGCGCTGCTGCATGGATCCACGCCGGAGGAACCCACCACTCCGTTTTCACACTGGCCCTTACCCCCGACTACATCGAAAACCTGGCCGAAATGGCTGATGTGGAACTCGTGGTAATTGACCCAAATACCCAACTGGCTGCGTTCAAAAAGGAACTGCGCTGGAACGAATTGTATTATCTTTTATCCGGTAGTTTAAAAGGATAAAATCCAGGCTCCATTCTGTGCTGTCGGGATAAGCTTCACCCGATAGCACAGAAGACTGGATGCTGGATGCTGGATGAAAAAAATTTGAAAGATGCTTGAAAAACTTAAAGAAGAGGTATATGCTGCTAATCTCGATTTGGTGAAACACGGGCTCGTGATTTTTACCTGGGGTAATGCCAGCGCGATCGACCGGGGGAAAGGCCTGTTTGTGATCAAACCTAGTGGGATTGATTACAGTTGCATGAAAGCTTCCGATATGGTGGTTTGCGATATGGATGGCCGGGTTGTGGAAGGTAGTTGGAAACCATCGTCGGATATGCCCACCCATTTATACCTTTATCAGCATTTTGAATCAATAGGAGGGGTCGTTCACACCCATTCTACCTATGCAACTGCATGGTCCCAGGCCGGAAAGGGAATTCCAAACATCGGCACGACGCATGCCGATTATTTTTCGGGAGAAATTCCCTGCACCCGCATGATGAACGACGATGAGGTTTTTGGCGCCTACGAACGGGATACCGGAAAGGTGATTGTTGAACGTTTTGCCGGGTTGAATCCCGTCGAAATTCCGGGTGTGCTGGTTCAGAACCATGGCCCCTTTTCCTGGGGAAAGGACGTACACGAAGCTGTTCACAATGCTGTGGTGATGGAAGAGGTCGCCAAAATGGCTGTTCTGGCTTTTACCATCCATCCCGGGTTGACCATGAATCCCCGTTTGATCAAAAAACATTACGAGCGAAAGCACGGGAAGAATGCCTATTACGGGCAATAGAAAACGATAGCGGATAATTGGAGACAAGGGTATTCGGTTGTTTTGATCGTACTCTGTCTTTTCCCAGAGTGTAATATTGTTAAATTATTTTTCGAAATAGATTATGAATAAATACGTTATAGGATTGGATTATGGGACCGATTCCTGTCGGGCCTTACTTGTTGATGCCTCGAATGGAAAAGAAGTGGCCACTTCGGTGAAATATTACCCGAGGTGGATGGAAGGAAAGTACTGCGATCCGTCGAAGAACCAGTATCGTCAGCACCCGCTCGATTATCTTGAGGTGATGGAAGCATCGATCAAAGAAGCTCTGGCTGCTTGCGATCCTTCGGTTGCAGGACAGGTTGTGGGCATTTCGTTCGACACTACCGGCAGTACGCCGGCTCTTACCGACATGAACGGAACCCCCCTGGCCCTTTTGCCGGGATACGAAGAGAATCCCAATGCCATGTTTGTTTTGTGGAAAGACCATACGGCCGTTCGGGAAGCCGACGAGATTAACGAACTGGCCCGCCGCTGGGACGTGGATTATACCAAGTATGAAGGGGGTATCTATTCATCGGAATGGGTGTGGGCCAAGATGTTGCACATTCTGCGGCAGGAGCCTTCCTTAAAAGGAAAAGCTGCATCATGGATTGAGTATTGCGATTGGCTCCCGGCAGTGCTAACCGGCAAAACTGCTTTGTCGGATGTAAAAAGAAGCCGTTGTGCCGCAGGGCATAAAGCCCTGTGGCATCCCGACTGGAACGGACTTCCCCCCGAAGATTTTCTCACTACATTGGGGCCGGAACTGGCCGGTCTGCGCGCAAACCTATTCACCGAAACCTACACCAGCGACCAAGCCTTCGGAACGCTTACACCCGAGTGGGCATCCCGCCTTGGGCTTTCTCCTTCGGTAGTGGTTGGTGTGAGCGCTTTCGACTGCCACATGGGCGCAGTTGGCGCAGAAATCGAACCCAATATGCTGGTTCGGGTCATCGGAACCTCAACCTGCGACATTCTTGTGGCTCCCTACAACGAGATGGAAGGAAAACTGATCCCCGGGATTTGCGGTCAGGTCGATGGTTCGGTTATACCCGGAATGATCGGTCTCGAAGCCGGCCAGTCGGCCTTTGGCGATGTATATGCCTGGTTTAAAAATGTGCTGGCCTGGCCCCTGAAACTGATTGGCGACGAAAATAGGGCCAAAATCATCGAGGATAAAATGATCCCTGCTTTATCCGAAGAGGCGATGAACATTCCTGTTGGCGATTCGTCGCTGGTGGCCACCGACTGGCTGAACGGACGAAGAACCCCGGATGCCGATCAGAACGTAAAAGCATCGATATCCGGACTCAACCTCGGTTCATCCGCACCAAGGATTTTCAGGGCCTTTGTCGAAGCAACGGCCTTTGGCTCTAAAGCCATAGCCGACCGCTTTACCGAAAACGGGATCGAAATCCAATCGGTAGTTGGCATTGGAGGGGTTGCTAAAAAATCGCCCTTTGTAATGCAAACCATGGCCGATGTTATGAACATGCCCATCAAAGTGGCCCGGGCCGAACAAACCGTTGCACTTGGCGCAGCCATGTTCGCTGCTGTTGCTGCCGGTGTTTATTCCACAATAGGTGAAGCACAAAAAGCCATGGGGCAGGGATTTGAAAAAGAATACCATCCCATACCCGGAAATGTGAAAAAATACGAGAAATTATATGCTGAATATCAGCGATTAGGAACCTATTAACCATATATTATGAAGACGTACTTACTTACTTTTTTCATGCTTGTTGCATTCGTATCGCTGAATGCGCAAAATGCCCTTTATTTGCACCTCGACGACACCGGAACCAAAATCAGCAAGGAAATTTATGGCCATTTCTCCGAGCATCTTGGAACCTGTATTTATGGCGGAATATATGTGGGCGAAGATTCGGATATCCCGAATGTTAACGGATACCGTACCGATGTGGTCGAAGCACTGAAAGAAATGAAGGTGCCCGTATTGCGCTGGCCAGGAGGTTGTTTTGCCGATACCTATCACTGGAAAGACGGGATAGGGCCTAAAGAACAACGCCCTTCCATTGTAAACGTACATTGGGGAGGTGTTACCGAGGATAATAGTTTCGGAACCCATGAATTTCTCAATTTTTGTGAACTGATTGGTACAGAGCCTTACCTGAGCATCAACGTGGGTTCGGGTACCGTGCAGGAAGCCGCCGAATGGGTTGAGTACGTTACTTCGTCGAACGAAAGCCCCATGACGGAACTTCGGAAAAAGAACGGTCGCGAAGATCCCTGGGACGTGAAATTCTGGGGTATTGGAAACGAAACCTGGGGTTGCGGAGGAGAAATGCGCCCGGAATACTATGCCGATGTTTACCGTCAATTTGCAGGATATGTTCGGGGCAGGGACTTTCAACGGATTGCCTGTGGTCCCTCGGGCGATGACTACAACTGGACCGAAAAACTCATGAGCGGTCTTCGGGGAAAACAGTGGACAGTACAGGGAATATCCCTGCACTATTACACACTTCCTACCGGGAACTGGGGCAGCAAAGGATCGTCGACCGATTTTGATGAGGATATGTGGTTTAAGACCCTGAGAAACACCCTGAAAATTGAGGATTATATCCAGAAACACCTGGCGGTTATGAATCAGTTCGACCGGGATAAACGAGTGAAACTGCTGGTTGATGAGTGGGGAACCTGGTACGATCCCCTGCCCGGGACCAATCCCGGTTTTCTGCAGCAACAGAATACCCTGCGCGATGCACTCGTGGCCGGTTCCAACCTGAATATTTTTAACACCTATGCCGACAGAATTTCGATGGCGAACATTGCTCAAATTGTCAATGTATTGCAATCGGTGATCCTAACCAACGGAAAGCAGATGGTTAAAACACCTACCTATTACGTATTTAAAATGTTTAACGTACATCACGATGCACAGTTGGTTCCCCTGGATGTGGCATGCGAAAACTATAGCTACAAGGGCGAGTCGCTGCCGGCTGTCAATGCATCTGCTTCGTTAAAGGATGGTGTGTTGAGCATCACTTTGTGCAATCTGAATCCGAACAAAGCCGTTTCGGTCGACTGCCGTTTCCCGGGTGGCAATTTTGCCTCTGCAACGGGGCAAATCATTTCTGCCGAAAAAATGAACGATTACAACGACTTCGGTAAGGAAGAAAAAGTACGCACAAGCGAATTCAAGGTGAAAAAGCCCTCGAATGGAGCCCTTTCCGTTGATCTGCCAGCCCATTCGGTTGTTTTGGTACAGTTAAAACCCTGAGTATACTTCTGAAACGAACTTATAAATACTAGTTATGAATAAATTTATCTCGATTTTTCTAATGATTCTGCTGGCCGGATTATTTTCCGGCTGTGAGAAAAAAAGTTTGTTCACACCCGATGTTGAGGCGATTGCCGCTGCTGATTTTCAGCAGGAAATCGATGGTGAAAAAACCGATCTGTATACGCTTACCGGCGAGGGTGGCCTGGCCATGAAAGTGACCAATTACGGAGCCAGGGTGGTAGCACTGTGTGTGCCCGATAAAGAAGGCAAGCCGGTTGATGTGGTTTTTGGCTACAAAACCCTCCAGGAATACATCGACCAACCGGAAGCTTTCTTTGGAGCAGTGGTCGGTCGTTACGGAAACCGAATTGCAAAAGGAGTCTTTGAACTCAATGGTGAAGTTTTTCAATTGCCCGTCAACGATGGGCCGAATCATCTGCATGGCGGCCCAAAAGGCTATTTCGACGTGGTTTGGAAGGCCAGGCAGTTGAGCGATTCCAAAATCGAGTTTTCCTATGTGTCGCCCGACGGAGAAGAAGGGTATCCCGGAACTCTTCAGATCACGATGTCTTATGAACTTACCGCCGACAATGCTTTTAGCGTGGAATATGTTGCCACAACCGATAAAGCTACGGTATGCAACCTGACCCACCATTCCTATTTCAACCTCTCGGGCGAAGGGGCCGAAACCATTAACGACCATCTGTTGACTTTGTATGCCGACTATTTCACACCGGTCGATTCAACCTTGATCCCAACCGGAGAACTTGCTTCGGTTTTTGATACGCCGATGGATTTTACCCAACCAATGGTCATTGGGGAGCGGGCCGATACCGATTTCGACCAACTGAACTACGGAGGAGGATACGATCATAACTGGGTGTTGAACAAAAACGGCGAAACCGTCGAACGGGCCGCAAAAGTTGAATCACCGGTTACCGGAATTGTTATGGACGTTCTTACCGACCAGCCCGGCATACAATTCTACGGTGGAAATTTCCTGAATGGAAGCGCAGTTGGGAAAAAAGGCCTGCCCTATAAATACCGAAGCGGATTGTGCCTCGAAACCCAACATTTTCCGGATTCGCCCAACAAACCCGACTTTCCGTCGACAACTTTGTTGCCCGGAGAACAATATACACATCGCTGTGTCTATAAATTTTCGACGAACAAGTAATCGAAACAGGACGATTTGTGCCCTTTTATGATTCGATTATCCACCACAAGCGGGCAAGAAAAATGCATTTTTGCTCCGGTAAGGGTGACAAGCAATTTTGAATACACGAAACAGGACAATTATTCGAGAAATTCGATTGAAACATAATTAGTTAGTTAGATAGAAATTATCGGAACGAAAGTGCTCATGTTGTTGATCAAGTGGGCACTTTTATTTCCCCCCCCTTATTATCCCGTGATGATATCGTGATTGTTTCGCTGTTCGGTAGGCGAATGCTTGAAGTACTTTTTGAAAATCCGGCTAAAATACTTTGGATCGTTGAAACCAACCGAGTATGCGATTTCACTAATCTGAAGGTTTTCATTTCTAAGGAGTTCCACTGACTTTTTCAGGCGGTATACATTGATAAAATCATTGGCCGATAAATCAGTAATGGCCTTCAGTTTTTTATACAGCTGACTCCGGCTGACAAACATTTCCGATGCAAACTGGTCGACGTCGAAGGTCGAATCGGTATAATGTTTTTCGATAATTTCATTGATTCGGGAAAAGAATTGTTGGTCGAGAGAATTGGTTGTGATTTCTTCGGGTGTCACCGAATCCGACAAACGGAATTTTTCCCGGATTTTTCTCCGGTTTTCAATCATTGCCTGGGCTTTGGCAATTAAAACATCGATGTGGAAGGGTTTGGTGATGTAATCATCGGCTCCTTGTTCCAGACCGGCGATCTGATCGTCGATTTCTCCTTTTGCCGTAAGCATAACGACTGGTATGTGGCTTGTGTACAGGTTGTTCTTTATCTTATTGCAGAATTCAATCCCATTCATTTCCGGCATCATCACATCGGTAATAATCAGCGAAAGATCTTCTTTTTTGGCCAACTCGTAGCCTTCTTTTCCGTTACGGGCTTCAAGAACCTGAAAATAGCCCGAAAGAATCGAAACCAGATACGATCGCATTTCGGCATGATCTTCGACAACAAGAACACGGCGGATATTTTTTCCTGAATCCGGGCACTCAAGGGTGAGGTTCTCTTCGAGTTGCTCCGACAGGATGGCGATTTTGTTGCTCAATTCCGATTCATATGCCTGACCCGTAGTATCAATTTCGTGTAATTCAAACTGTTCTTTGTCAACCGGCAAACGTACAATAAATTCGCTTCCCTGTCCGGGAATGCTGTTTACTTCGATCGTTCCCCGCATGATTTCGACCAGGCTTTTAACCAGCGACAAGCCGATGCCTGTACCGGCATGAACGTGTTTTTTATGATCGGTAACCTGATAAAAGCGATCGAATAAACGGTTCTGTTTACCGGGCGAGATCCCGCAACCCGTATCCCGAACCGATACAAGCAAAACAGGGTGTCCATCCGTTGCAATGCATCGTGCCGACAGGAATATTTTTTCTCCGGACGGGGTGAATTTGAAAGCGTTGGATAAAAGGTTGTACAATACGTTTTCGAGTTTTTCCCGGTCGATCCATGTTTCGCACGATACGTCGACCTGGAATTGAAAATCGATTTCGTTTTTTCTGGCCAGGGGTAAAAACGACTGGTAAATTCCGTAAAGAAATTCCCCGGTACTGATTTTTTCAACCTGTAATTCCTGGTTCCCGGTTTCAATTTTCCGAATTTCAAGCAATTGGTTTATGAGCATCATAAGGCGGCGGGCGTTTCGCTCAACAACCTGCAAAATTTCTTTCCTGTCTTTCATGTCGTCGGGTAAGCTCCGGATAAGCCGCTCAACCGGCGAAAGAATGAGGGTTAGCGGGGTGCGAAATTCATGCGAAATATTGGTGAAAAATTTTAATTGTAACTGGTTGATGTCATTTACTTTATCATTGAGTAGAAGCAGTTCGTCGCGTTGAGCCGATATTTCCTGTGTTTTTCTTTCCAGCTCTTCTTTTTGATGCTCGATCAGGTTTTGCCGATGGGCCAGCTGATGGTTGGTTTCGATTAGTTCGTTGGCCTGTTTTTCCAGTAATCCTTTCTGATCTTCAATTTGTTGGGTTCTTAATTTGACTTTTTCCTCCAGGACGTTCTTCTGTTGGATAATTTGACGGAGTTGGAGCTGGATGAAAATAAACGTTGCCAGAACGACGAAAAAGATCAGGAGAATCTTGAACCATTGTGTTTTCCAGAAAGGGGGAGTAATGATAATCGTTAGTTCGGTCGGTTTTTCGTTCCACACACCGTCGCAATTTGCCGCTTTTAAAAGAAATCGGTACGTTCCCCCCGAGAGGTTGCTGTATGTGGCAAAACGCCGGTTCGCGTCGACCTGGATCCACCCCTTATCGATACCGGACATCTGATAGGCGAATTTGGTTTTTTCGGGAAGATAGTAATCGAAAGAGGAGAAATCGAACGAGACATTGTTGTCGCGATAACTCAAACGAACCGTGTCGGAAAGGGAAATAGGTTTTTCGATAACTATTTGGTTATGAAATAAATCACCGGCCTCGACTTCCTCATTAAAAATTCTCATTTTGGTTACCCGGGGAAAGGCCAGATGCTTGTTTTCAAGGATTGTTTCGGGTTTAAAGAAATTGAGTCCTTCGGTACCCCCGAAAAACAGGGTGCCATCGGAACTTTTATGCGATGCCGACCAGTAAAACTGGTTGTTTAACAAGCCATCCTGTTTGTAAAACGACCGGAATACCCGATCGTTTGCACGCAACATCGAAAGCCCGTAATCGGTGCTGAACCACATATTTCCGTTCAAATCCTCCTGAATTCCATACACTACATTGTTCGACAAACCGTCCTTCTGGGTGAAGGTGCGACAGATCAGCCGATCGAGCGAATCGACCCGGCATTGGGCAACTCCTTTTCCATAGGTGCCAATCCAAATATTATTGTGCGAGTCTTCGAGCAGGGAAGCGACATAATTTCCCGGGAGTGAGCTTGAATCATCGGGGATGTTGCTGAAAAATTGTATGTTTTCTATAACAGCAACCGCTTCATCGGTTTTTGGGATTTCGCGGGAATGAAAGCGAAACAGGCCGTTTCGGGTTCCCATCCAATAATAACCCGCAACATCCTTCAGGATGCAGCCGATTTCGGTCAGACCCGGGGTGTCGCCCTGGGGAGCTGTTAAAGTGGTAAAAGTCAGTGTTTGCTGATCCAGTTTCGATAATCCTCCCTCGGTTCCGATCAGTAAAAAATCCTTTTCGTCGTACCACAGGCTGGAAACAAAATAGTTGACCAGGTCGTTTTTTACGCCGGGTGTAGCCGCGTTGATCCGTTGAACCCGGGTTGGAACAGAACCGGTCGAAAGACGGTTCAGGCCGCCTCCCCAGGAACCGGTCCAGAGCATTCCGTCGGGGAGTCTGACGATGGAT
>DAIMEA010000093.1:0-11301 GCA_036725585.1 Prolixibacteraceae bacterium
ATCAGCAGTAGGAATATCATCACCATCGTCGTCGGGATCAAGATAATTGGGTATGCCGTCCATATCGGTATCGGTATCGCACAGGTTACCGGTATCGACCAACAGCTCATCAATATCCAGAATGCCGTCTCCATCGCTGTCGATATCCGGGTTGATTTCCACGCGGATCAAGACAATTGCTTCATTCGATGTTATCCCTGAAGTGTTCGAAACAACATACACCAGCGAATCGAGGCCGAAGTAACAATCATCGGGTGTGTATTCCACACGGCCTGATACCGGATCGAGCGTAAACGATCCGTTCCCCGTTGATGAAACGATAATGACACTGGAGGAATCGAGCATCCCTTCGCTGTCGAAGTCGTTGAAAAGGATATCAAAGATATTCACGATACCGTGCCAGGCCACCACGGTATCGTTGATGGCAATTACAGAAGGTTGGGAACAATCGGGGGCATCCAGTCGGATCGTAATGGGGTCGGCTCCCGGAATCCGGTCAAAACGTGCGTTCAGGTCAAGAATTGCCAACGCTTCGGGTACCACGAGATTCGATTTGTCGGTCACTCCGGGCCAGGGCATTGTTCCCGACAAAGGGGCATCGGCGATGGTCAGCACCCTGTTTCCCTGCACATCGAAAAGGTCGATCGAAATAGTATCGACAGAAAAACCGTGGATGGTGGCATCCCAACGGATCCAGGGCAATCCGTCGCTGCAAAAAGCAGATGCCTGCAATTGCACCGGCGATTCGATGGTAAAGGGCCAGGCCTTGCGGTTCAGGCAGCTGCTTTCGCCCATCATCGAAACCATCAGGTAAAAGGTTCCCTCAGTAATCCAACGCACTGTCACTTCCTGGTTGTTTTCACCGGTTCCGTAAATAAGTTCCACAGCATCGGGGTTAGCCGGCACGGTACATAGCGGATCGGTAAAGACCTGCCAGACAATTTCCGTAACCCCGGGGGCCCGGTTGATCCGGTACGTCTTCTCATATCCCTTAACCAGCACATGACCGATCGGCCCTGCCGGAAGAAAGGAAGGGAGAAGCAGCCCGATAAGCAGCCCAATATAGATATATGGATTATTACGGGACATCTGTGATAAAAACCGCGAACTACACCCCTGCGTCACATCCCCTGTAAATACAGGCATACTCGCTTTAACGAAAGAAACAAACGGCCTGGGAACCAATCGTTTCTACAAAACGAACAAGCCATGAAGATTGGGTTTTGCGACCCCTGACTCAGCCCGGAAGCGTTACAATATTATGGGTTACACGATAAATAAACTTCATCTCCCCGTCCCGATTAATCGGGACGGGAAAAATGAAGTGCTTAGCTCAAAACCAAAACTACAGGTCAGCTCCGGGATTGTTTACGCAAACAAAGACCGGAAGTGAGCCTTTTCTCTTCCCTATAGTTCCTCCAGATCGGGGATCACCGGCATCACCAGGATGCGGTGTTCCACGTGGTCGTTGGCAGGATTGCTGTCGTTCAGCCTGGTTTGCTCTTCTTCCTGGTTCCGGACGGTAAGGGTGACCACCTGTTCGGTACCCTCATAATTTTGTACGGCTACCGTAACAAGGACCTCAGAATCGGTAGCGGGCACCGAATAGCTGTTTGTTGCATCGGCCAGGAGCGTACCTGCATGGAGCGCTGTTACCGAAACAACGGCTGCATGAACGTTCCACGACGGATCGATGGTCAGTGCCGGTTCAAATTTCCAGCCCCGGGTACCGCCTTCGCGGCGGACCCTGAATTGCAACAGGGTGGTTCCGGCATTGTATTCACCGGCCAGCGGGTTAAACCCGTCGGTAGCGGCAACAGCCGGGCAGCTTTCGGTATTGTCAACAGGGACATTTTCGCTCAACAGGTCGAAACGGTTTATCTGCGGCGTAATCCGCAAGGCGCGGTTGGTCGAGCAGCCTTGGGGACTGGTAAGGACAACCCACAGGTAATATACATGCTGCGAGGCGCCTTCGCCCCAACGCACCGGCACCAAAGCCGTGTTTTCGCCCGGGGCCACAATCCCCGAACGTTCATCCGGAAAATAAAAGGTATCGTCAGACCCATCGTCGAGTATCCCGCTACCATCGTCGTTCGACGCCATGAAGAAGGAGTACGCGGTCCCGGGGCTCAGTCCGTTCAAAACATAGACGTGCAGGGCCCCCTCGTAGGGGAAGCCGGGCAGACTTTGTGCCCCGGCCTGAAAAACCAGGGCACAAAGCGCCGGAATCCACAAAAGGATTGATTTGCGCAGGGTCATCGACTCAAAGCATTAATAGCTGTCGCCAAAGGTTCCCACAGTGGGCAGCGGATCGAGCGTAACCGAAGCAACATTTACACCACTGCCAATGCCAACCGTTTCTGCATCCACTTCCAATCCACCGGCATCGTAGGCCTCGGGATCATCAATGCTAAGCGCAACAGTTTGTGCACTGGTTGCATTTGCCACCGTTGCCCGGATATAAACCGTATTGGTTCCCGATGCTACACTTTGGGCGGAGTTGTTCGTGTATTCGGTCCAGGTATTCGCATCGGTCGAAATTTCCCATGTGGTAGCGACGGTTCCTTCCGGAGTGAATACCCAACCCGATGCTTCGGTGCTATACCGGTTCACCCGGAAATACACATAGGTGTTCCCGTCGGTCATGGTATTATCGCTAATACTCCCTGCAATCCAGTCTTCACCTACGAAGGAAGGACAAACATCAGCTACGGTAGGATCCGACCAGTCGCCACCGGTAATGGCAGCGGCGGTGGTCAATTCGTCTCCGGTAAGGGCCAGTGCAGTTACGGTAAAGTCAACCGTATAATCAGCAGGAGCATCGGTTGGGGTAACCGGAAGGGATCGATAGGTGCCGCAACCGTCTGCGTCTTCAATATAAATCCAGACATAGTACGGTCCGCTTCCGGATCCTACATTCCATGTTACCGAAAGAGAAGCAGCACTACCGGATACCGTACCCGGGGTTCCGGGAGTGATTACACCGGAAACAATGGTGTAATCGGCCGAAGCTTCGTGGGTATAAACCGAGATCTCATTGTTGATCCCAAAATAATATTCATCACCATCAGTCAGCCCATTTACCGTATATACATGGGTAGCCCCTTCATAAGGAACCGTAGGGGTACTCCCCTGTCCAAACACATGGGCCGAGATGGCCACCATGGCAAGCATAGCCCAAAAAGTAAAAATCTGTTTTTTCATCTTGTTTTTCGTTAAATTAAACATTCGTGTTAAAAATTGTTGTCATTGTTATCATTGTTGTTCCCGATGTATATCGGGATTGTCATTTCATAGAGTACTTTCATTTTCAGGAATCTGTCTAATCAGTGGCAAACACCCCCGAAACCGGCATTCTCCGAACGTAAATCGTTGCACTGTGCTTCGCCGTGGGGGTTTCGACACAACCGGCCACGCTTGCATTTGTAATCGAAAACGTGCCTCGACCATCTCTTCTGTCTGGTTTTCCAAATAGAACGTCAGTTCAAGCGAAGTCGTTCCGGCCGGACTGCTGATGCTGCCCGAAGTGGACTGGGGCTGTTCAGCAGCCAAAAGGGCGGGATCGGCTGTAATTTCGTAATCGAAACTCCAGGGGAAGGAGCCTTCGGTTTCCCGCTCAATGGTGAAGGAAATGGCCGACATGCCCATGTCGTATTCGTGGTTCAGCGAGTTAAAATCCAATGTTGGATCGGCATCGGGGCATTTGATGATCGTTATAGGCGTTACCCCAATTTCGGGCGTTACCTGGTACAGTATCGCTGCATTGGATGCTATATCATCGCATGCTGCGCTCAGAATGCAACGAAATTGATCCCCGTTGGTTAAGCCCCCGCTGTTCACGGTCAGGGTGGCAGTAGTCACATTCGAATAATCCGTCCCGCTCGACAGGTCGGACCAGTTTGTCCCGTTGTCGGTGCTGCGTTGCCACTGGTAATTGCATTCATCCTCCGCTTCAACAGTAAATTCAGCGCTGACAGCATCGGGGCAAACATACTGGTGTGCCGGTTGGGTACGTATAACCGGTGTATCGTCGGCAATTACAGTCAGAGTGGCTGCATCGGAATACACATTCCCGCAATTCGCATCGAGGGCGGCAAGCCGGTACTGATAGCCGTCCATACCGTCTGTTGCGCCGGTTATGCTTAGTGTTTCCGTGGTGACTCCCGAATAGGGGGCACTGTTGTTCAGATCGGCCCAGGAGTTGCCGCTATCGGTACTCTCCTGCCAGCGGTAGCTGTCGTGGTTTTGTGCCGAACCCGAAAAAGAGGTGTTTTGCCCGTGGCAAAGTGTTTCGTCAGACGGGCTGGCGGTAATGGATGCCGGATAATCGTTTACCGGATTTAAATAGACGACATTACTGTAGTCCATAGAGTTTTTCACCGAATCGGCCGGTGGATAAGTGGCTTTGGCCCGGCGCCGGTAATAGGTATAGACACCCGGACGGGCCGATACAGAACAGGTCTCGCCGATAGCTCCGGATATATTGGTATAGAACAAATCGTCGGTACTGCTTTGCCACTGGTAGGCAATCGTCGCTTCGGCGTCGGGACAGGAAGCCGGAGAAACACTTGTGAATCCGGCCGGGTCGATCCCAAGGCAGAGGATTTGACTGGCGGCAATTTCTCCGGGCGAAATGCTTCCGGAAAGAATAATATCGCCACATTGATACTCAGATAAATCGGGAGAATAAGAAGGTTCGGGGAAAGGAGAAAATGCAACATCCGAACGAATAGTCCCGCTTTGGATATCGAAACTACAGGGATTCCCCCCGGGCGACGAATCGTAAAAATGAATCGTCCTATTGCTTCCATCCCCAAAAAGTCCGTAATTTTCTGAAGTATTGGTTACATATACCCATCCGCTTCCGTAAAAATTTCCCCGGTTATCAAAATTGCGTGCCCGAACAACACCGGTTTCCCCATTCGTAAAGGTCCTACCCGCTTTATTTTCAAACGACCCGATGGGAAGATAGATCAAACCATTGTTTTCGATGCTGGTATTGTTCTGGAAACTGGTTCCGCTGGCTCCGGAGAACAGCGCACAATTATTTATGATGGCACCTCCGTTAAACGACATTTGGGTGCTGATGATCTCAATTTTCCCATTGTTTAAAACATCGTTATTCCCAAAATAGGAATTGGCGGTTATCCAGGCCTCATTATGGATACATCCCTCTCCCTGAAGTTCAGAGGCAACCGTAAAAACGCCCTCGTTATAAACCGAATAATTGTTTCCAATGTTGAGGTTTCCGGAACAATTGACCGTTCCACCTTCAAAATTGAGTATGTTCCCGCACTGGTTGCTGGTATAGCTTATTGTGCCCCCATAATTTTCGATCTGGGGATATACCCGGTCAAAAGTGATACTTGCTGATGTATTATAATTCCGGACAATACCTGAAAAATTATTGACCCAGGGGGGATTAAAGCTTCCCACGATACAAATTACCGTATGGGCATAGGAATTTCCGTTAATTCCCCCGGTAAAGTTGATCCCTGCAGGAATTAACAGCATCCAGTTATCGGATGGAAATGTAAAATTTGTTGCTTTGCTTGCTTCCGTAATGGTTGTTGTTCTTCCGGAGAAATCATTCAGGGTTTGCGTGTACGTTTTGTAATTACCGGGGCCCACATCGCACCCTTGCCCCTGCCCCGAAAAGGCAAGAAGAAGGAAGGCGAAGAAAATCAGTCCGTTCAGGACCGTTTTCCCCACAAAGCGTTGTTTTTTACGTACCCAAGAAAATTGTATACCCTTCATTACCCAGCTGTGATATGCACAGACTTGCTGCCGTTATCTATTTACCCTGAAGAAAAGATTGGAAGTAAGGAATCCCCAGAAAAGAAATGAAAACCATCATCTCTTTCTTCGTATGGATACGAATTCTCACTCAAAAAATCAGAAATTACTCTGTTTTTCAATAATTTTTGAGTTCCTCTCTTACAATCTTCTCTCCTGCTGCTTTCAAAAATCATTCGCCCGAAAATCCGTCCACTACGGCAAATCCGATCATTGATTTTTCACTAAGACCTGTCGCCCCGGTTGGGTGGTGATAAAAAAAGGGGACAAAAGTCTCATTTTTGATTAAAATAATATAGATCCAAAATAGAAAACAAGTGGGTTTTGACGAGTAGAACCCGTTCTTTGATGAACAGACAAAAAAAATGGATTGAATATAATGTGGAATTTGAAAAGAAGAAAGAGTGCAGGAAAAGTGCAAGCCAAAGCGCTGCAAGCGATTTTTCGTGCAACACACATACATAAAGCAAAGGCCGCTTCGCAACAACCCACCAGAGAACGAGGGCGGGAGTATTCCTAAAAATAAACAAAGGAGCAGCATTTGCACTACTCCTTTGTTTTTCTATTAGGCTATAAGCCCAGATAGGGCTTATAAAAGAGTTGTTGTATCAACCATCAGGCCTGGGGGATATTCCCCCCTCCAAAGCCCATCGGAGGCAGGTTGGGATCGTGCCCAAGGCTTACCTTGATGGGGCCATGTTGTTGTTCGAACTTTTTCACATTGTCCTGCAAAGCCATCAGCAAGCGTTTCGCATGCTCGGGCGTCAGGATGATCCGGGATTTAACACCGGCTTTGGGCAGGCCGGGCAAAATCCGGACAAAATCGATCACGAACTCGGATGTAGAGTGGGTGATGATAGCCAGATTGGAGTATACTCCCTGTCCCACTTCCTCGCTCAACTCGATGTTCAGCTGGTTGGATTTCTTTTGTTCCTCCATGAGTTATTCGTCTTCGTTATCGTAATCGATACTCCGCTGGTCGACCAGGCGGTCGTATTCTTCTTTCGAACCAACCACAAGATTTTTGTATTCCTTGATACCGGTTCCGGCCGGGATCAGGTGTCCGCAAATCACGTTTTCCTTCAGGCCCGAGAGCTCATCAATTTTCCCATTGATGGCTGCTTCGTTGAGTACTTTGGTGGTTTCCTGGAAGGAAGCAGCCGACATCCAGCTCTTGGTTTGAAGAGCGGCACGGGTAATTCCCTGGAGTTCCTGGCTCGAAGTTGCCGGCACGGCATCGCGGGCTTCAACCAGTTTCTTATCGCGACGGCGGAGCTGCGAATTTTCATCGCGCAAACGCCGGGCGGTAACGATTTGCCCTTCACGGAAGGTTTCGCTGTCGCCGCGTTCGGTAACCACTTTCTTGCCAAAAATCCAGTCGTTTTCCTGTAGGAATTCAAGCTTATCGACCACCTGTTTTTCGAGGAAGCGGGTATCGCCCGGATCTTCGATCGAAACCTTACGCATCATCTGGCGAACGATCACTTCAAAGTGTTTATCGTTGATCTTCACACCTTGCATCCGGTACACATCCTGTACTTCGTCGACAATGTATTCCTGAACAGCGGTAGGCCCTTTAATGGCCAGAATATCGCCCGGGGTAATGGCTCCATCGCTGAGCGGGGTACCTGCCCGGATGTAGTCGTTTTCCTGAACCAGGATTTGGCGAGAGAGCGGAACCAGGTATTTTTTCACATCACCGGTACGGGATGTAACAATGATTTCCCGATTTCCTCGCTTGATCTTACCCAACGATACTTCACCATCGATTTCCGAAACAATGGCCGGGTTCGACGGGTTTCGGGCTTCGAAAAGCTCGGTCACACGTGGCAAACCACCCGTGATGTCGCCGGCTTTTCCGGAAGCACGTGGAATTTTTACCAGGATATCGCCCGAATGGACTTTCTGACCGTTATCGACCGAAATATGTCCACCAACGGGTAAGTTGTACGAACGGATCATTTCACCGTGTTCGTCCAAAATCTTTAGAGTTGGATTCTTGGTTTTATCGCGGGTTTCGATAATTACTTTCTCTTTATAACCGGTTTGTTCATCCGATTCTTCCCGATAGGTAATCCCGTCGATCAGGTTTTCAAAAGCGACTTTACCATTGTATTCGGTAATGATCACCCCGTTATAAGGATCCCATTCACAAATCAATTTATCTTTCGCAATTTCCTGACCATTTTTAACATAGAGTTTCGAGCCATAGGGAATGTTGTGGTTCGATACGGTGATGCCGGTATTTTTATCGATAATTCTGAGTTCTGCCAGACGGCTCACCACGATATCGATTTTGGTTCCGTCGCTGTCTTCCTGTTCTACTACACGGAGTTCCTCAATTTCGACAATGCCGTCGTAACGGGATACAATGGTCGATTGTGAAGAAATGTTCCCGGCAATACCTCCCACGTGGAAGGTACGCAGGGTAAGCTGTGTACCGGGCTCCCCGATCGACTGGGCAGCGATTACTCCAACAGCTTCTCCCTTCTGAACCATGCGCCCGGTGGCCAGATTGCGTCCATAACATTTGGCGCAAACCCCGACACCCGATTCACAGGTAAGCACCGAACGAATTTCGACGCGTTCGATGGGAGAATTTTCTATTTTCCGGGCAATGACTTCCGTGAATTCATCCCCGGAACGAATCAATAATTCGCCCGTAAGCGGGTGGTAAATATCATGAACGGAACAACGTCCCAAAATACGGTCGTAAAGGGAAGCGACCACCTCTTCGTTTTTCTTCACGGCGGTTGCCACCAATCCACGTAAGGTGCCACAGTCGAGTTCGGAAATGATCACGTCCTGGGCTACATCAACGAGCCTGCGGGTTAGATAACCGGCATCGGCTGTTTTCAGCGCGGTATCGGCCAAACCCTTACGGGCACCGTGGGTTGAGATGAAGTACTCGAGAACCGAAAGACCTTCTTTAAAGTTCGAAAGAATCGGGTTTTCGATGATCTGGGCAGTGGTAGCTCCCGATTTTTGCGGTTTGGCCATCAATCCCCTCATGCCGCAAAGCTGACGGATCTGCTCTTTCGATCCACGGGCTCCCGAATCGAGCATCATGTATACGGGATTAAAGCCCTGCCGGTCGTTGCTCAGTGTTTTCATCACCGATTGGGTCAACTTGGCATTCACATGGGTCCAGGTGTCGATCACCTGGTTGTACCGCTCGTTGTTGGTAATAAAGCCCATGTTATAGTTCATCAGGATTTCTTCCACTTCGTTGTACCCTTCCTCCACCATGTCGGTTTTGTCGTCGGGGACAATAACATCGAAGAGGTTGAACGATAAACCACCCCGATAGGCCATCTTGAACCCGAGGTTTTTGATATCGTCGAGGAATTTTGCGGTAATGGCGTTATCGGTCCGACTAAGGATGAACGAAATAATATCGCGAAGGGCTTTCTTGGTCAGAAGCTGGTTGATATAACCGGCTTCTTTGGGTACCGACTGGTTGAACAGGATCCTTCCGATGGTTGTTTCGATCATGTGTCGGATGGGTTTTCCGTTATCATCCAGGTCGTCGACTTTACACTTAACGATGGAATGCAGGTCGGCTTTTCCTTCATTGTACGCGATAACCGCCTCGTCGGAAGAATAGAAACGAAGCCCTTCCCCTTTTGCGCCCTGGCGGTGCTTGGTCATGTAATACAAGCCAAGAACCATATCCTGCGAAGGAACGGTTATGGGTGCCCCGTTCGACGGGTTCAGCAGGTTATGGGAAGAAAGCATCAGCAATTGGGCTTCGAGAATGGCTGAATTGCCCAGCGGCAAATGAACTGCCATTTGGTCGCCGTCGAAGTCGGCATTAAACCCGGTACAAACAAGGGGGTGCAACTGAATGGCCTTCCCTTCGATCAGTTTTGGCTGAAACGCCTGTATGGATAAACGGTGAAGGGTAGGAGCACGGTTCAGGAGCACCGGGTGACCTTTCATCACATTTTCGAGAATATCCCAAACAACCGGATCTTTCCGGTCGACAATTTTCTTCGCCGATTTCACTGTTTTCACGATGCCCCGTTCAATCAGTTTCCGAATAATGAACGGCTTGTATAATTCAGCGGCCATTCCTTTGGGAATCCCGCATTCGTGCAATTGAAGGCTGGGTCCGACCACGATTACCGAACGTGCGGAATAGTCGACCCGTTTCCCCAACAGGTTTTGCCGGAACCGGCCCTGTTTCCCTTTCAGGGAGTCGGACAGGGACTTGAGCGCCCGGTTGTTTTCGGTTTTAACGGCGTTCGATTTACGCGAGTTGTCGAACAGGGAATCAACAGCCTCCTGCAGCATTCGCTTTTCGTTTCGGAGAATCACCTCGGGGGCTTTGATTTCGATTAGCCGTTTGAGCCGGTTGTTCCGAATAATTACGCGCCGGTACAGGTCGTTCAGATCGGAGGTGGCAAAACGGCCTCCATCGAGCGGAACCAGAGGCCGCAAATCGGGGGGAATGACCGGAACCACCTTTACAATCATCCATTCGGGTCGATTGAGCTGGGTACTGGCCCGGAAAGCTTCGACGACCTGAAGTCGTTTCAGCGCCTCGTTTTTCCGCTGCTGCGAGGTTTCGGTATTGGCCTAATGCCGCAGGGTATAGGATAGCTCGTCGAGGTCGATGCGTGAAAGCAGTTTGTAAAGCGCTTCGGCGCCCATTTCGGCAATAAACTTATTCGGGTCGTCATCTTCGAGCATCTGGTTTTCCTTCGGAAGGGTATCGATGATATCAAGATACTCCTCTTCGGTGAGGAAATCGAGGTATTTTACATCGGGCGCTTTTATTCCCGGATTGATGACCACATACCGTTCGTAATAAATGATGGAATCGAGCTTTTTTGTAGGCAGTCCCAGCAAGTACCCGATTTTGTTGGGCAGGGACTTGAAATACCAGATATGCGCTACGGGAACCACGAGGGAAATATGCCCCATTCGTTCGCGACGCACCTTTTTCTCTGTCACTTCAACGCCGCAACGATCGCAAACAATGCCCCGGTAGCGGATTCTTTTGTATTTTCCACAGTGGCATTCGTAGTCTTTTACGGGACCAAAAATTCGTTCGCAGAAAAGACCATCCCGCTCGGGTTTGTATGTCCTGTAGTTAATTGTTTCCGGCTTTAGGACCTCTCCGTGTGAGCGTTCAAGGATCTCTTCGGGAGAAGCCAAGCTGATAGAGATTTTGCTAAAGCTACTCTTTACTTTATTTTCTCTTCTGAAAGCCATTTATTTTCTATTTACTGTTGTCAATAATTGATTCCGGATTCGTCCCGGTCTGTTAATCCATGTTTACACTCAATCCCAAGCCGCGCAATTCGTGTAATAATACGTTAAGCGATTCGGGTATACCGGGTTGGGGCATCGGATCGCCTTTCACAATCGATTCGTATGCTTTGGCCCGGCCAATAACGTCGTCGGACTTCACGGTCAGAATTTCCTGAAGAATATGGGAAGCGCCAAATGCTTCGAGCGCCCACACTTCCATTTCGCCAAAACGCTGGCCGCCAAACT
>DAIMEA010000094.1:0-11264 GCA_036725585.1 Prolixibacteraceae bacterium
CTCGGACGGTAATGCTGCCCAATATAATACCAATCGCCAATAAGATGGTCGCCAAGCCTCGCTGTAAGATAATCGCAAGTATGATCTATGTCGAGATACACGTCATATACCCCATTAAGCACATCGGACGGTATCGAAACTTCAAACTGCGAATTGTCTCCACCGGGTATTTGCCTAAGGTAAACAGAAATATTTTTTTCCTTAACGGACCATTCGTGTTTGCTGAAAATTCCTTCAACACAACCGTCAAGAACTTTATCCTCCATATTCAACTTGCCGGTCCCGGGATAGATCCACAAGGTGCCTTTGGCGCTGCCGGTACTGAGAATATCCAGTTTCCCTTCACCTTCTATAACATGGGCTCCATCGGTAACAACCAGGTGGGGCTTACCCTTAAAATGAATCCTTGTGGTGTGCAATGCCAATTCATGCGGCAGCACACAAATCCGTATATCCGTACCTGTTTTCGACTTCACAACAATGGTATTGGACAGTCCTGGTTCGTTTACAGAAATTGAGATATGCTGAGAATTTGTGCTTACCTGGTTTCTATCTCCTACATTTACGCCTGAAATCGAACTGTTTTTGAAAACAAGTTCCGGGCTTATCCCATCCTGCGCAAAGAAAAAGTAGGTGTCCTCGTCTTCACCCGTGAAGCGCGCAAAAACCTGAACTGTAGCGTATTCCAATATCGCACCGTCCAGATTAAGATTGATGGGCCAGATACCGAAAGCGTCTTTGGGAATGGTTATCGGTTTTGAAGGAATGGTCACTTCTGAATCTTTGAGTGTAACCTGAACCTGAATGTTCTCGAGATCTTTGTTCTCAACATAACGCTGATAATTATTGAAGAACAGATACCCGGAATTATTATCGGCCCGAACCATGCAGCGGAAAGTATTTATATCTTCAACATCTAATGGTCGTTCAGAGGGCATCGATGGGATCATAGGCGCAAGATCAGAGCCAAAATCCTGAATAAAATAATGGGCCAGTTTTAGCACGTCAAATTTTCGGGGCAACTCGCCGAATTCGTTAATTGCCCCCTGATAATCATAACTTACTAAAGGCATTCCTCGTCCTGAGCTTAAGGGTGTCAACTTCCCTTCGGGGTTTGAGCCACCAAGATACATGTAGTAACCGATTAAATTGGCCCCGCCTGCCAATTTGACCAGCATCAAAGCACCCGCATCGCGTTCATCAATTACAGGACGCCGCCGGTTTGTCCACTGCATACCAAGGCCAAGTTCTGCCATCAACCAGGGATAATCCGAGGGATTATAGGTCCTTTTGCCATAGGTTTCCAGTACAGGCAGCACATCCGTACCTACACCGGTGTTGATTGGGATACCGGCCATAAAGAGAAACTGTGGATTCGGTGGATTTTTACCGACACCGCGCGACCAGAAATCATCGGGATAACCGGCCTGTACGGGTATAACTTCCTTTTCGGGAATAACAACATTGTTCCAGCCGGTAACTGTATAAATCGGAACGTCAAAACCCACTTCACGTGCAATCCGTTTTAATTCGAGAATGTGTTCCGGGTTATTTAGTTCGTTGTCGAGCTGAATTCCAATAATCGGGCCTCCATCTTTATATAAAAGACCCTCAACCTGGTTAAAATATTGCTGGTACAGAATTCGCACCCTCTTTAGATATTCAGCATCATTTGTTCTTGATTTAATTCCTTTTTGCCATACCCAGTCTGGAATACCTCCATTGCGGACTTCACCGTTACAAAATGGCCCTATTCTCAACCAAACTTTCATGTGGTTGTTTTGGCATGTTTCAACAAAACACCTCAAATTCCTTCGTCCCGAAAAATCAAATTCGCCTTCAATTTCCTCATAGTGAATCCAGAAACAATAGCTTGCAACAATATCAAGGCCCCCGGCTTTCATTTTCTTAATTGCATCATCCCATAGGTTATCGGGGTATCGAGTATAATGCATCTCGCCCATAACCGGAAGCCAAGGCATGCCTCCTTTCATCAGGTAATAATTGTTCAGTGTAATCGCTTCTCCATCCGGATTGGTTGGCGTACCCATAACATAGTCGCTACTCGCTACTTTTTTAGAAGTGGCACCGGCATCTATTTTATAGGTTTGACCGTTGACAAAAGCTGTAACGAGGAAAAAAGATATCCAAATGAAAAATACATGTCGCATCGTTTCTCTTTATTTCAAATTCTTACGAATACTTATTATCAATCGGTTAATATTTTCATTATATGCATTTCTTTCGTAAGAGGTTTGCAAATCAGCCATTTGGGGAAATGAAAGTTGCAGTACACTAACTTCTTTATTCCTCTCCGGCAGGCCCAACGTTTATAATCCTGAAAGAAATGTTCGGATCTCACTTACTGTTCGTTCCAGTTCATCGTGGTGCAAATTATGCGCAGCGCCATCAACATGAACAAGTTTCACCCTTTCTAATCCATCAACTGCATCTTCGTTCGCTTTACGTCCTTCAGGTGAAGTGTCGGCTTTCAATATCAGTGATGGAACAGGTATTTTTGAAAGGGCATCTTCCGTTCTCATTGTTCCATGCATGGCATTCCATGCGGCATCGGAATAAGGTCCGTGGTATTGTTTTTTCGATAAAGCCCAATACTTAATATCAACAATGTCCCATTTTGGATTCATTTTTTTGCCTTTCGCTACAAGATCTTCCAATTGATAATTGTTTTGTTTCACCAGCACCTCCGGATCACCAAACATATTGATTGAAAGATCCTCAGGTGCTACTTCTGTTGGATTTACCGGTGCGTTATCCGGTGGTGCCTGATGTGTTCCGCCTCCCCGGTTTTTGCCCGGGCTTGAGAGAAACGGATCAAGCATTATAATTTTTTGTGCAAGACCGGGATACATCGCTCCTACACGCATTACCGTTGCTGCTCCCATTGAGTGACCTATAAGTATTGGTTTCTCGAAGTTCATTGCTTTTACAAAACCGACAACGTCTTTGATTAAGGTCTCACCATCATCGGACGAGGTAAACGGATCGGACGAACCGTGTCCTCGGGCATCTAACATATAAATGTCGTATTCGTCTTGTAGTTTCCAGGTAAGGGTTGTCCAACAAAGACCGATATCGGTCACACCGTGAACCATTACAATTACCGGTTTCCCCGGTGCGGGAACTGCATGGTAATAATGAACGCGTATTCCATTGTCGTAAACAAAACCATCAGACCACCCATCCGGAATCCCAGGAGGATCGGCGGCAATTCCATTTACAGAAGAAAGTATAAACAAAGCCATGATGAATAGCAGTCCTGTTATATTCTGCTTACTATATCGATTTTTTAAGGTATTTCTCATGATTTTCTATTTAAATATTTTTTGTGCAAAACTTCTAAGATCGTGTCTCCAAACATACATGGTGTGGCCTCCCTCCATTTCACTGTGTCCGATTGAATGCCGTATTTGGTGAAAATAGCTCTTGTCGCGGGCGTATTATTGGACGCCATATCCGACTTTCCACCCGTTGTGAATAGGAAGTATTTGTTACTTTCCTTCAGCACAGGAGCCACTGCTTTTGCCCGCTCGTCGTACTTTTCAAGCGACTCAGGATTACTGGTAAACCAACGGGAAATCATAACATTGACATAAGCAAACATAATTCGAATTATTATTTAAAGAGCATCTTTTACATCTGTGCGAAAAGGCACTGCTGGTAATCCTGCTTTGTTTACCAGATTACCAATGACTGCATCCTTAAAGGCATATCGTGCAATGGAAGGATTTGTAACATTTTCATTATATAATAGCAAAGTTTCCCCATCTGTAATGGCTTTTGCCGGGTAAAGCTTCTTGTTTTCACCCGCAATTTCAAAACCGACTAAAGCATTTCCATCAGAAGAAGCCAATCCTTTCGCATGTTCAAACCATAAGCGCAAAGAATCTCCTTCAATGGTCATTTGCCGGAACAACGGGCCGGAAGCTTCTATGTCTTCGCCATACACTAATCTTCTGGCAGCCAGCTCAAATCGCTTGCCAACAACTTGTTTGTTCTTAAAGTGAGCATCCGTAGAATCACCAACATCGTAGGTAACTACCATGGCTGTATTTTTCAGTTTTAATGCTTCGGTTTGGGATTCCCTTAAAACAGGCCAATATGGATGTTCATTCAGCGTAGATAGCTGAGCATAAATAAAGGGGAAATCACCTTGTTTCCATTCCTTGCGCCAGGCTTTAATCATTGCCGTGAAAAGAAAACGGTATAGAAATGCTTCTTCTTTATAGGCATTGTTTTCCCCCTGGTACCAAATTACTCCCCTAATGGTATAATTTTTCATTGGAGCGACAACACCATTGTAAATAACAGAAGGCTCAAACTTCGTTTTGGGTTTTGGCTCTCTCGGTTCCCTGGGGATTTCTTTTCCCTCTGATTTTGCTTTTTCCGCTCTTTCCTTCCAGTCTTCCAGTTCTAATTGGTAATCCTTTATAAGTTCAGGCAAATCATGTTGATATTTTTCCCATTTCATTGGCCAATAGTCCAGCCTTGCATCGGCCTCAAAAACTTCGGAAGGCGACCAGGCTTCACAACGTGTAGCTCCCCATGATGCATCAATCAATCCAACAGGTAAATTCAAATGTTGGTGAATTCCCCTGGTAAAAAAATATCCTGTTCCGCTTATTTCGGCTACTGTCTCTGGTGAGCAGACCATCCATTGTCCTTCTATGTCTTCAATTTCTGTGTCGGAAAAACTTCTTTTCGCATCAAAAAATCGTATTTCCGGAAAATGGGCATTCGAAATCTCTTGTTCACTATTAAGTGATTTCCGGACAGACCATTCCATATTTGATTGTCCGGCAGCAAACCAAACTTCTCCAATCAGTATGTTCTGAACAACAAGGGTATTGTTTCCGGTTACCGTCATGGTTGTTGCCTTTGATGGTTGCATCGGGTGCAACCAAAGCTGCCAGTTTCCTTCTTCATCCGCTTTCGTTTTTTGTTGTTGATCAAATATTTCTACTGTCACTTTCTCTCCGGCGTTCGCCTTCCCCCAAACATGAACCGGCATATCCTGCTGAATCACCATATTGTCTGATATTAAAGAAGGTAGTTTTACTGCGCCCCATATCGGAGATATTGATGGAAGTATCAACACAACAATTGAGATAAAAGAGCATATTTTCATTCTCCAAAGCGCTTTTTTGGCATTCATATAAACTGACTTTATGGTTTAAATTCATCTTTCACAACTATCTTATCGCCCGAGTCATCCACCTCAAATAAATGGGGAATCCGGATGGTACGTCCGTTTTCATTCTTATGGCTATGAACCGACATGAGCAGTTTTCCCCCAAAGGTGCGGAACAACATGCCGTGTCCAAAATTGGGGGGTGTAATAGGCTCTACTTCCTGTACCCATGGGCCATCCAGTGTACCGGTTTCCGAGTAGGCTACTCCCTGTGTATAGTCACCCAAAGACCAACTTGTCCAAATCATCCCCAATTTTCCTGTTTGGGTTTTAAATACGTACGGGCCATCGGTTACTTTATTGGGAATAATTCGTCCATTGGGTAGTTTCGTTTTACTCCATGGAGAATCAAAAGCAAAAAACATGATTTTTCTTTTCCCAACAGAGCCACTTAAATCAGGTTTCAACTCAATTTTTTCCATGGTACCATTCCAGTTATGCAACCATTCTTCACAATATACCATGTAGGGTTTACCATCCGTATCCACCCAAAAAGTACCATCTAAAGTAGGTATATCGGCAGGCAAATACGTTTTATCTTTCATCGGAACATAAGGACCTTCAGCTTCATCGCTCACCAAAATATGACTTGCTCTTCGTTGAATATCATTTCCTTTAACGTGGTCGATAATTACATCACGGTTGGTGAAAGTAGCAAAGTAGTAGTATTTGCCATTGTATTGATGTAGCTCAGCAGCCCAAATCATGGGTCGCGGCCCCATCCATGAATTGGGGTCGGTTTTGGTTACCACATAAGGGCCTGACCATTTTGCCAGATCTTTACTTTTCCAGAGTAATCCACCGGTGCCGGTCATGTAGTAGGTTAACGTATTTTTATCGGCCAGGATGGCGGGGTCGCTCAACTGAAATTCCCCAAGGGGAATGTTTTCCCTTACTTCAGGTACCCAGCCCTGCGCAAAGATGGCTGTAATGCAGAGAAGCATCATTAGTGAAAAAAGTATTTTTTTCATTCGAATAAATTTTTACAGTTTTTGGTATCTCATGGAACTCGCCCCCCGATATCGGGGTAATCATCCTTGTTTGCCCCGATAAATCGGGATGACTCGTTTCAGAGTATTTCGATTTTTATTTGTTTTTCACTAAAGATACATCATCTGCCAGACAAAAAGCTCCCGCTTTTCCGTCGGCAAGGAATCCAATTTCAACCTCATTATTTTCCACTTTTATGTTTTCAATGCTTAGGCTTGTCCAGGTTTTATGCTCATCATTCACTTTTACAACGTAACGTGTTTTACCCGATTCGGCATACATTTCAAGTATATTGAAGTCCCCGCTGTTTTTAACTTTAGCAGTTAGTGTATATGTGTCATTGGGGAATGTAACGTAAGGTGAGGAGTTAATTTTCTGAGATACTTTTCGTTTGAAGTTCACCCTGTCGCTCATATTCAGGCTTCTTTCACCAACAACCACTTTACGCTCTTCTTCTGTATTGGCGTGGTTTAATTCTGGAGACAGCGAGTCGAGCGAAATTTCAGTTCCATTAATAACCGTTGTTTCCCATCCCAAAAGCCTTGTCTGCACAGGTTTTTTCGGACTGGGCATTTGCTTTCGGTCAGCTTCAAAACTAGCATTTTTCACCCAGTTGTTATCATCAGCCACTGACCATTCTCCCGTATTAGCATTTAAATTCCATGAATTGAGCGAATTGAAGTATGGATCGTACCCATTAAACGATAGGGGACACCATTGGTTGTAACCCAATCCATTCCCGGCAAAATTGGCCCAGCGGTCGCCACAGAAGATAACCGTTTCCTGCTTGCTGCCCCTTACGGTGACGAAAAAGCCCGTTTGAGAAATGTGCGCGTAGTCGTCTTCGCACCCGGGCATAACCTGCATATCGTTTTCCGGATGATACGGGCCCCAAATATCATCGGCCATTAAATAGTACGCATGAGAAGCGTCCCAGCCGTACAAATCAGATGCTGCCATGAAATATTTTCCCCGGTATTTGAACATGCAATTGCCTTCGCGGCCCGCACCCCTGAATATCTCCTTATAATTCAGCAAAGTGATGGTATCATTCTTCAACCCGATTTCTGAAATGTATATTTTATTGCGTCCCTTTCCGTAGCTGTAAATCAAATAGGATTTTCCGGTATCTTCGTCGGTGAATACGGTCTGGTCTCCGGTATTTGGCGTACCAATCCAACTCGTCATGTCTTTTGTGTATTGTTTTTTGAAAGGTCCCAACGGATTATCGGCAACGGCAAATAGCACGCTTGAATTGTATTGAATAATAAGCACATATTGGTTTGCTTCTTTCACATAAGCAACGCCCATACGTCCCAGCCAGCCCCATCTTCGTCCTGAATCGCCAAAAACTTCCTCTGGCGTTAAAACATTTGCTTCGTATTCCCAGTCAATCAAATTATCAGATGAGTAACAAGTTACACCTTCAAAATTATTATGCGGCTGTGTAACTGACGGATCGGACCTGTACATTTCTGCTTGTTTATAATGCACACCATACCAGAAGTATTTCTCTTCACCTGTTTCGGGATCAGGAAATGTAAAGATTCCACCTCCCTGACTATAAATAGGTTTACTTTTGGAGGTGTGCCAGAAACAATCGTTTTTGATAGTATACGATTGTGCAAATACAGGCTTTAAAGTAATAATTACTATAAATGAAACAATTAGTAAACTGCTTAGAAGTTTTTTTGGATAGAATTGCATGTTCAAAATTTATTTCTAATTTCATTAATCTTAACAATCAGAGAAATAAACAGCCCTGATGCATTATACCAGAGCTGTTTTTTAATCTAACGAATACAATGCCTGCTATAAAAAAAGGAAGAAATCACAACAAAATTTTTAATTTATTATGCTCAAACTAATAAGCTGAAGCTTCTATCTTAGCAGCTACTAATCCTTCTGAAGAAGCTTCAATTATTATATGCCCTGATTTTTTTGCTTGAATAATAGCCAAACACATACCATTAAAAGCTTTTCGTTCGTTGGCTTTTGGTGATGACAAATCGCGCATGTTGCCACTTTCAATACCAATAATTTCAGCACCTTTTACCTCAAATTGAATCAGATTATCAGCCATGGGTACAAAATTTCCTTCTTTGTCTACTATTTCAGCCGTAACATGAGCCACATCTGTCGGATCTGCTTTTATTACACTACGGTCAATCGACAGCTTTATTTGTGCAGGCTCACCGGCGGTAACCAAACGATACGTAAATTCCTTTCCATCCTTTTTGCCTTGAGCAATTAACGCTCCGGGTTCATAAGGCACATCCCAGGTTAAGTGTAGGTCACCGGTTGATGTAAATACCTTTCCTTCTTCGTGTTTGTTCCAACGTTCGGCATTGCCTTTACGCGGGAATTCGTGGTATTTCTCACCATATGATTTTCCATTCAAAAACAGCTCTACGGTATCGCAATTGGTATAACAAATTACGGGTAGTATTTGACCTATGCGATTTTCTGGAAGATTCCAATGTGGAAGTAAGTGTAAAGTAGGATCTTCCGTCCAAATACTTTTAAAGAAGTAATACCCGTCTTTTTTGAAACCACAATTATCGAGATATCCTGACGAAGCTCCACGGGAAGGCCAGCGCCATGATTCGCCATAGTAATCAATCCCCGTCCACATAAAATCTCCGATAACATAGTTGTTTAGAAGCGTAAATTTCCATCTCTGTTCTACATCAATGGGGCGGCCATTTGTATATCCGGCTTCTATTCTGTCTGGATTTCTACCCAGATTGTATGAACCACGGTCTCCTCCCAAACCCGTAGATTCTGTGGCTACAACCCGGCGATGTGGATACTTCTGTTTATCTAATTGATATACAAGCTCTCTGCGTATATGCCAGCGATCGGGGTAATTATACCCAACAATTTCATTTTCGTATTCAGCAAGATATGCCTCGGATGCCGGATTGTTATCTGCAGCAATTCGATCGTTTCCTGCAGTTACCAAACGTGTAGGATCCAATTCTTTACATATTTTTATCATTGTACGGGCAAGCTCTGGTCCTTCATCAGATGACTGGTCCGGCACTTCGTTGCCTATGCTCCACATAACAACGGAAGGATGATTCCTGTCCCGATATACCATCGCTTTCAAATCTTCCTTATACCAATCATTGAAATATAGCTGATAACCACCATTTAGTTTCCCATTTACCCATTCGTCAAACGCTTCATCCATAACCAGGAAGCCCAATTTATCGCACAAATCATAAAACTCAGGTGCCATCGGATTGTGGGATGTACGGATTGCGTTGCATCCTCCTTCCTTTAATATTTCAAGCCGCCGTTCCCAAACTCTTTCAGGAACGGCTGTACCAACCGGACCACCATCGTGATGCAGGTTTACTCCTTTCATTTTTACCTGTTTGCCATTCAGCAAAAAACCATTATCCACATGGTATTCAATTGTACGTATCCCAAGGTTATTAAATACACAATCCGTTTCTTTTCCATCGACAAGTATAACTGATTTGAGGGTATACAAATGGGGCGATTCCAAAGACCAGAGAAGTGGAGCTTCAACTTTAATTTCTTGTTCTACTGCAAATTTCCCATTAGCATTGATCGAAAGGGGTGTACGTGCAAAAGCAATTTCACTCCCTTCCTGATCGACAATCGCATTACGAACAACAATATCTTCAACCACTAGATTGTTTTCATTGAGTACACTTGCTTCAAGGTAAAGGATTGCATTATTGTTTTCAATTGATTTTGTATAACAAAAAACTCCCCATTTTTCAAAATGAATTTTATTCGTTTCGATCAAATGAACATGCCTGTATATTCCCGAACCGGTATACCAGCGCGAATTGGTTTGGATTGAATTATTTACCCGTACAGATATTATATTGTCTTTACTTTTTAACAAGCCGGTCAGGTCATATGAGAAACTGGAATATCCATAAGGACGTTTGCCAAGGTATGTGTCATTAACCCATACCTCACTGTTCATGTAAATACCATCGAATGCGATTGAATATTTCTTTTCAATATTGAATTTTGGGATATCAAATCTTTTCCGGTACCAACCAATTCCTGTTGGGAAGAATCCGATACTTCCCCCTCCCGGAACATCTTTGTCATTTTCCAATTCAATACTCCAGTCATGCGGCACATCCAAAGTACGCCAATGTGTATCGTCATATTCTACTTTTGATGCTTCAGGGAAGTCGCCAAGAACAAACTTCCAATTCGTATCAAAATTTTCGATAACACGGCTTTTGCTTTGCTGGGCAAACAGACCGAAACTTGAAAATATAAATATAAGTGTAAGAAGTCTTTTCATAGCAATGATCAAATTAGTAACAAATCCTTGTATAATTCTGGAAGAAATTCATGTTTTCATTGGCCGATCCATCATGGTTGAACATTACTAACTTTTGCTTTCACAAATATCTCATCGACGACGGTCAAAATCTGACTATAAAATTAAACAGAATGGCACCTTTTAAAAAGCAGATATTAGACAAAAATAGCAACAAATCGCTTCTTTAATACATAATATAAAAGCATGCTTTTCATCAATTCATTTAATTTGCCCATTCAAGAAAAATCTTAAATCAACTATGCACCAACCATCTACAAATTTGGCTTTGTAGTAATTATGAGGGAATAGGGCCGATATTCTAATCGAAATCGGACAATAAAATTTGACACCGAGAAAAAAAAGACCAATATTTCTGTATGTCGCTCATATTCTGGTTTCTATAGCCTAAACGAATCGGCAACTCCCAATGATAAGTTGGGTCGTGCTAAATGCGAACGATTCAATTCAGTGACTTTAACAAGAGACTCGATATATTGGTGTATTCCCGTTTTTGGGTATCGGGTCTGGATCCAAATAATTCAGAATGGATATCACATTAAGGTCGGTACGGTTTTGTAGCAGGCGGGTTCCGGCATTGGCCGTTTCAAACGTGCATCCCTGTCGGCACAGCTTCCGATGTATACCGGTCGGCCGATTCACTGTAAGGAATCACTAGTGTCCCGTTAAAATCGGGACGTTATTAAAAATTAAACAAATTTGGCTCATTAAGCCTAAAAC
>DAIMEA010000095.1:0-11262 GCA_036725585.1 Prolixibacteraceae bacterium
CGACAGGTCGGGGTCTTCGTTCAGAACAAAGGTATTCCATGCCAGCCCTTCGTTAAATCCGTTGAAATTGTCGGGGTGGCCGGCCAGGTTGGCCATGTCGCTGTATTCAGCCAAGAGCGATGTGGTGGCATTGCTGTTGAGCGCCGAAATATTCGAATGGAAATTCTTCAGGCGGTTGTAACCAAGTCCAACGGTTACCGATACAATCCCGGTTTCAACACCGGTTTTGGCCGTGGTAACATAACTGAGGTTATTGAAATTGAAATTATACCGGTCGTCGCTCGAGGTTTCGGTGCCATACAATGCGCTTACATTGTTGATGTTCAGGGTGGGAGAGAGGGTAAATTCGCTTCCCCGGAACAGGCCCATGCCCGCAGGGTTAATACTGGCGGAACTGAAATCGGCACCCAAAGAGCCAAAAGCGCTTCCCATGCCAATCGATCGGGCTGTTCCACCGTACCCGGTTTGGGCGAATTTAACGGCATCGAAGAAATCCTGGCTGTATCCGCTTAATGCTGCTGCAGCAATAAGTACGGTAAGCATATATCGTTTCATTGCTCTACTTTTTTTGAAAGGTTAGACTACTTTTTTGTCATTAACGCCGGCCTCCGCGCGATGATCCACTACTGCTTGAGCTGCTTGAACTTCCGGAACTTCTGCTGCTTCCACCCGAACTGCTTCCGCTTGAATAGCTTCGGCTGCTTCCCGAAGAACTTCCGCTGGAGTAACTACTACTGCTGCGGCTCGATCCGGAACTTGGGCTGGAATAGCTGCTTCGGCTACTGCCCGACGAGGGGCTGGAGTAACTGCTGCTTGAACGGGAAGGACTGGATGTGGAATAACCGGAACTTCTTTGCGAGGGCGACGATGATCGGTAGGTGGGGCTTGGTGTACCGGAACTGCTTGACTCGGATCGTGTTGAAGGGATCTGATATGTAGAACGAGTCGAGCGGCTTTGGCTGGGTGCACTGTAGCTCCTGTTCGATTCGGAAGGCACCGAATAGCTTTTTAGATCGGTTCCCGTAGTCCGGTTTGTATTGTACGTAGAGCGGGTGTTGGTGCGGGGCTTGTTGTAGCTGGGTGTATACGTGCTTCTTGTTCCGGAAGAAGAGCTACCCCCGCTGATAACCCGGGGTTGCGAAGTTGTGCTGCTGCTGCTGCGGACAGAAGCTGCCGGGGCTGTGCGCGTTCCCGTAGTACCTGTCGAAACGGCATTGGATTGACCGCTGTTGCCATTTGAGGGCACACCGGTGCTGACCCGTCGTTTTTCCGTAAGTACATTTCGGGTTGATGTTTGTGGTGTGTTTGTTGTAGCCGATTTCTGGGTGGAGGAGGTGTTTTCACCTGTATTGACCACCCTGCGGCTACTCCCTGCATTGATTGATTTATTGGTTGTAGGGCCATCCAGAGCTGTGTATTCCCGGCTTCGAGTGGCGGATGCGGCGCTGACGGCTCCCCCGGCACCCTGATACAGAGCGTTCGGACGGCGCGATTGGCGCTCTCCATCATAGTTGTCTTTTTTGTCAAAGCGGTCGTTATACGCCCAGTTATTGTAATGGTGCGGGTGATAATAGTAGGGTGAGTAGTGGCCGTAATAACCACCACCCCAATACCAGGAACTGTAGTAAGGGCTGTATCCCCACGAATAATACCACGGATCGTAGTACCAGGGGTCCCAGTACCAGGAACTACCGTACCAGGGATCCCAGTACCAGGAGTTCCATCGATGATACGAGGAGTAGTACGGATAACCCCATCCCCAGTTAAACGAGAAATTCCAGTAGGGATCGTAGTAATAGGGGTCGTGGAAACGCCTGATCCGTTCGGAATAGGAAAAGTCGTCGTCCATATAATAATTGTTTACGATGTAAGTTTCCCCATCCTCGCTTGGTATGACCAGGGTGTCTTCTCCGGCCGGGTCGAGGCTTTCGAGGTTCTGTCCCTGTACATCGGTGTACCAGTCGGGTACCTCGTCGGCATAAATGTAGTTGTTCAGGGTTTTTGTGCCGTCGGAATTGGTTCCGGCTTCACTGATAATCAGCAGGTCTTCATCGACGGGCTGATTTTCTGTACCTATTTCAGGGAGGGATTCTTCCGCTGCCATCAGCGGGGCATCGCCTGGCCAGTAGTAGAGATCGTCGATGTAACGACCCGACATCTGAACGCTCGTTCCGCACGATGTTGCGATCAGGGCGATGATGGTTCCTATGATCAAATTGCGTTTCATAACTTGTCCTCCTTCGACTTTATGATTTGATTTTTTTGTGTTTTCTTTGTACTCGTTTTCGATAATTGAATAAAGCAAATTTTATCCCAAAGAACAGCAATGGCGAAGGAAATAACTCCCAGAAGTGAAAATTATTCTCAGTGGTACAACGACCTGGTGATGAAAGCCGAACTGGCTGAAAACTCGGCCGTACGGGGATGTATGGTGATAAAGCCCTATGGATATGCTATTTGGGAAAAGATGCAGTCGGAACTTGACCGCCTTTTCAAGGAAACAGGCCATGTAAATGCCTATTTTCCTCTTTTTATTCCCAAATCGTTTTTCAGTAAAGAAGCCAGCCATGTGGAAGGCTTCGCCAAAGAGTGTGCCGTTGTTACCCATTACCGGTTAAAAAACGATCCCGATGGGAAAGGAGTTGTGGTTGACCCCGATGCGAAACTGGAAGAGGAGCTGGTAGTGCGGCCTACCTCCGAGACCATCATCTGGAATACCTATAAGAACTGGATTCAGTCGTGGCGCGACCTGCCCATATTGATTAACCAGTGGGCCAACGTGGTTCGCTGGGAAATGCGCACGCGTTTGTTTTTACGCACGGCCGAGTTCCTTTGGCAGGAGGGGCATACGGCTCATGCAACCCGTGAAGAAGCAATGGAAGAAACCATGAAAATGGTTGATGTGTATGCCCATTTTGCGGAAAATTATATGGCTCTCCCCGTCATTAAGGGGCATAAGTCGGAAAACGAACGCTTTGCCGGCGCCCTCGATACCCTCAGTATTGAAGCCCTGATGCAGGACGGAAAAGCGCTGCAATCGGGCACATCTCATTTTCTGGGGCAGAATTTTGCCAAAGCCTTTGATGTGAAATTTGCCGATAAGGAAGGGAAACTGGAATATGTTTGGGCTACTTCCTGGGGCGTTTCCACCCGTTTGATGGGCGCGCTCATCATGGCCCATTCCGACGACAACGGCCTGGTATTGCCCCCCCGGCTGGCGCCCTATCAGGTGGTGATTGTGCCGATTTACAAAACAGAAGAACAATTATCGGCTATTTCGACAAAGGTGAAAGAATTGGAATCGAAGCTGAAAGCAAAAGGTATTTCGGTGAAGTACGACGACAACGATGCCAAAAAGCCCGGTTGGAAATTTGCCGAATACGAATTGAAGGGTGTGCCTGTTCGTTTGGCCATGGGACCCCGCGACCTCGAAAACGGAACGATAGAAGCTGCCCGGCGCGATACGCTCGAAAAAGAAGTTGTGGCACTCGATCAAATAGAAAACTATGTTGCCGATCTTCTGGAAAGCATTCAGAAAAATATTTTCACGAAGGCCCTCGATTACCGGAATGCCCACATCACTCCGGTTGATACCTGGGAGGAGTTTAAAGAAATTCTGAACACGAAAGGCGGCTTTCTTTCAGCCCACTGGGATGGTACCACCGAAACCGAACAGAAAATTAAAGAAGAAACTAAGGCTACGATCCGTTGTATCCCCTTCGACAGTCCCGATGAAGATGGAAAATGCATTTACTCGGGGAAACCTTCAGGTCGAAGGGTGTTGTTTGCCGTTGCTTATTAAACCGTTCTCCGTAATGGGCAGGTTTGAACCGGTTTTGTCATTGCTGGATCTGACCCCAAAAAATTTAGTGGGCATAATGCGGAGATGACAGTTGAAAAAAAGGGTGTCATCTCGACGTTAGGAGAGATCTGCCCAAATACGTTGAGATCTCTCACATGCGTTCGAGATGACACAGAATACAAAATTCTGTCATGGGTAGACCCCGCCCAAAAATATTGAGCCACAATTTGAAAATGACAGGGATATGGCGCACTGGCGGATATTTTTTGTCCCGGCATTTATGCCGGGTTTCCGGAAGCATAACAAAACACACCCGGCCACCCCGATAGCAATCGGGGCCCCTTTGAATAGGAAATACAATTGTATGGCCGGAATGCAGGCTTTTTGTAAAAATGAGCTATTGTGTATTGGTTTCGCATGCCTCATTTTGCGAAAATTTTGTTTTAAGTATCCTGCCCTTACATCCATTAACACCCGTTCATGAAGCAGACCTTATGCGCTTTCTCTTGTATGCCCCTGTGATCTTATTCTTTAATCAATATTTTCCGATAACCGGTTTGTTTTCCCGATTGGATCCTGAGTATGTAGATTCCTTTGGGAATGTCGGGAAGCATATAGCGGGCTTCTCCGGAAGCCAGGGATACGGTTTTTGTAGCGCCTATTTTTTTGCCACCGGAATGGTGGAGTGAAATACTCATTTTCGTTCCATTCTCGTCGGAAACAGAGATACGGATGCTTTCGCCCGAACGGCAAACCGAAGGATCGATCCTGAATTCAGGCCTTGAAGATACGGTCCGGTGGCTGTTGGGTTCTTCTTTCTCCCAAACATCGATGGCTCCGGCCAGCGATTGGCCGGAATCGAATACAAGGGCTTCGAGTCGTGCGATTGGCTCCGGTTGGTTCACCGTCAGGTTGAGCTCCACTTTTTGACCGGCCTCGAAGGATATGCGTTCCGATTCATAGCATACTTCGTTTGTTTCGTTATAGCCGGTAATCACCATCGACCCGGTAAAAAACAGGCCGAAAGTCCCGCTAATTGTTGCGTTTTCGGTACGAAGCATCAGTCGGTCCCGAACGGCACCCTGGTGATTTGCCCGAAGGGTAGGGCCATCGATTTTTGCCGCATACCAAAATTCGTCGAGACGGAGTTGTTCGTTTTGTCCGATCCGTTCCTGAGGTCCCAATACTTCGATCTCGATGTAGTTGCTACCCCCGCTGGAGTAAATTTCAAAGTTCGAATTTTCGTCGGGGTAAGTAACGCCATCGACCAGTCCGAACAGTTTCAGATAGCTTTGTGCATCCCGTTCGTCGACAAAGGAGCACCAGCCATCGTACAGGTTGATGTTGTATTTTCCTTCCACCCTTGTGTACGTAAACTGATGCACACCGGGGTCGATTTCCTTCATTTTGAAGTTGCTTCCCCAGGCTTTTTTGACATGATTGGAACTGGCCGGAAAATAGACCGAAAACTGTTCGTAATCGGCATCGTTTCCGTGTTGAACGATGGCCTGGGTAATATCCCATACGGCTACATTTTTCGTCGCTGTTGCTGTATTGATCAGAAACTGATCGACCCGGACCAGGGTTGAATTCGGATAAACATGAAACCTCCGGGCTTGTTTTAGACCGGGTGTCAGGGTGGTTTCAACAACGCTTTCGAGATAAATGACGACCGAATCGCCGGGAACATTGTGTTCGATCGTATAGGAATACGGACCCCAGCAAAGATTGGGAGGTGGAGGCCAGTTCCATGTCTGGGGTGCCGGCCAGTTTTTGTACCCTCCGTATCCCCATGTTCCGGCCCAGGGGCCGTTTTTGTTGCTTGCGGGATCGAAACTGCGCCCCATCATTTCTTCATTAACGGCCATATATTCATCGTCGGGAAAGTTGTAATACATAACCCGTCCGCCTATTTCAGGGATAATCACCAGCTCGATGTATCCGTTTTCGACGACAAGCGCTTCCCAGCCCCAGCCTTTGTAATCGGGAATGATGTTGAGTTGAACTTCCTTGCCGGCAAGGAGCTGTATTCCGGGGAAAAGAAGGAGGCCCCAGAACAGATATATCAATCGTTTCATGCTTTTTGCTTATTTGAGAATTCGAAAGGTGTGTTCTCCGTTTTTGCCGGTTATTTTCAGAATGTATGCACCGGGTGTAAGCCCATGGGTGTCGATGGTCGCTTTTGTGGCCGAAAATTCCCGGGACAAAATCCGGATTCCGTTGCTGCTGTATAGAGTTGCGCTTACAGCTTGATGTTCTGTTCCGGCACACTCAATGGTAAGCGAACGATCGAAGGGGACGGGGTAAATTCGGTATCCATCGGCTTTCAATTCGTTGGAAGCGGTCAGGTTGGTGGTGAAATTCACCGGATTATCCACACCCTCGCTTGGGTTGTACATTTCTTCGCCGGGTTCGCCCAGGTATTCGAAAGCCATGACCCGATAAGTAGTATTGGCTTTCAGCCCGAAAACCTCAACGCTGCTTCCTGTTCCGTTGTATACGCAGGCCCATTGTCCGCATTTCGAACCATTTGGGTATACGGGATCGGCTGCATAGCTTGTTCTGTTCACCGGACTGGCCGTACCTTTATCGCTTTTGATGATAAAAACTGCCCGTTTCGGCTCGAGAGGACCCAAAATGCCCGGAAGATTTTTAAAGACTTCAACTCCGTTATCGGAGGCAACCAGCATCGAACCGTCGGTATCGGTTTGCAGGTCGTTCACTTTTTCGCTAAACAAGGTTCCCGAAAAACCATTTCCATTGGTCCAGGTGATTATGGCTCCCTCTGCTTTGGGATAGACTTTGATGGCTGAAGTTTGAACGCCTGAAACATAGGTGTAAAAGCCTTCGGGTGTTAAAACCTGGATGCCCGATGGGGTACCCAGCCATACATTTCCGTCCGGATCGACTTCCACATCTTTTACAACCGGATCGTAAATTCCGTCGTAAATGCTGAACTGGAAATCCCAGTAATTCTTGGTCGATGGGCCAAAATGTTGAAAGACGCCCAGGTTGGTCCCGTACCATTGAACCGTGTCGATGAGGGTGACCGCATGCACTGTGTCGGACCAGATTCCGCTCCACAGGCTGCTCATTGCCGAAGCGCCGGTAAATCCGTCGACTTCGTTGTAAGTGTAACGGAGTATTCCCTGTCCGGAAGTGCCAATGTACACCGAGCCGTCGTTGTCGTAACTTTCGATATCGTTTACCCGGAGTTCATTCCATTGCTTGATTTCCCGGTTGGCATCCATGTAGGTGTTTGTGGCGTTCCAGGAAGTTCCGTTCCAAGTATTCAATCCTTTGAGTGTGGCAATCCACCGGGTATTCTTCGTGTCGATGCCAACAGCAGTAACCGTGTCGGAAAGAATTTCGGAAGCGGCACCGCCCACATAATAGGTTTTCGACGAAACAACGCCATTTGCATCGGTTTTTAGCACCGATAACCCGCCGTTGGTAGCAACGAGCAATTCGGAACCCGATGCATTATACTTAATATCGTTGACTGTATTTTCGCGTAAATGATTGGAAGCATCAACAGTGGTCCAGTTGATGCCGTCGAAGCGCGAAAGGCCCTTTTCGGTTCCAAACCATTTTATCCCGTTGGCATCCACCACGATTTTTTTCACTTTGGGACTGACAAGGCCGCTGTTTTCAGGCGTGAACGGATCGTTGTTCAGGTTAACTTTCATCAGTTCAATTCCACTGCCTGTGCCCAGGTTCCGGGAGTATTTCATTTCGGTGGGATTGTTCCAGTGCTCGTAAACGCCCATGCTGGTAAGCGGTGTTCCATCTCCTTCGGGGTCGTAAGTCAGGCCTTCAGGCCAGTAGGCCGGATCGGCTGCCTGATACAGATAATCGTCGCAACCCTCGAAGTATGGATATTTCTGGTTGGACGGCTTGTTTTTGTATTCTTCAAGAAGGAAATCGTAACATACAGCATCGACCGCAACCCGATCCTGCGAAATGAACAGCGACGAAGGATAATCGCCGTTAAAGGGGTACATATTCCATTTTTCGACGAATCCTTCCCAACTACGGCCGGCCCAAATTCCGTCGATGATGGTGATCAGGGTTTTCCCACCCAGGTCCTTATGTCCCAGGTAGTCGACCAGATGCCGGTATTTGCCATATCCCGGATTGTTATAGGGGAGCGAATAATGCATGTCGATGGCATATTGTTCGTCGGCCCTTGCCCCGCTTTGCAGCACGGAACCCTGATGGTTTTTGGCGCCCAGGGTAATGCCTCCTTCATTATGGGTTTTCAGGCAGGGCATGTTGATGAGATATTCCGCATCGGCATACTCCTGGGGAATCCGCCATGCATGCCGGCCATCGCTGAAATGCATTACCGGATCGGCTGTGGGCACGGTCTGGTGCCGCCCCGTTAATACCCGCCCGCAACAATAATGTACATCGGGATAAACCGTTGCGCAGCGATCCCAATACAGGTTGTGAAAATTCCGGAAAGGATCGCCCATGTAAATATCCGATGGAGTAACACCAACCACTTCAATCAGGTGTTTGAGCAAAGCAAGCGCCAGTTCGGGTGTAGAATCCATCCGGTTGAAATTCGATGTTTTATCCAGGCCCGACGATGAATTGGTAATGTTTAACTTGATGTATATTTTTTCACCCGATCGATACCCAACATTTCCTTTTCCTTTTTGTACGTTGAAGTAACGGAAGAGTTCATTCCAGGCTTCCTTTGGATCGTTTTTCCCGGTGTAGCTCAAGAGGGCTGTCAGGAGCATTTTCTCCACTTCTTCGCCGTTGGTGTAATTGGCCCACCAGTTGTTTTTGTTGTTCGACGGGGTGAAATTCTCGTCGGTGGCATGTTTGTTCCATACCCAGACCACACGCCCGGGTTTGAGCCCGGTGGCCTCACCTATGGGATCGTTGGCTGTAAATGCATTGGACGACAAAAGGTTAATGGCTTTTACCTCGCGGGTTTGCGAACTATTTGCGCCAAGGATCATGATAAAGGCTACCAAAAGGAAAACCGATGCTGCCAGATAGCGGCTCTGGGTAAGCGCTTTGCGGAATTTGCGAAAGGCAAAGGCCGATCCCGTAATGGTCAGCAAATAAACAACAAAGCCCGACATAAACGGAGCGGCTGCCTTCATACACGGATAGGTAGCCCTCGAAGGCTTGGGAATAACCCGGATCAAAAACCATATTGTAGAGCCGAGCCCCGTAAAAAGAAAAAACAGCCAGGCAATCCAGTTTCGTCGACCATCGGGTTTTCGTTTACCGTTTTCCGTCGATTCATTCAAAAAAAAACGTCTCATTGTAATTGAAGTTAGTTAGTTCCTGTACAAAAAATAAAAATCAAAAAGAAAAGTCGATGAATAGAAATATCTTCATGTCATTGGAAATGAAGACTGGAATAGATGTTTTCAATTCTGTTCTCCTCTAAACTTTTTGAAGTCTTTAAAAATAGTTTTTTTTTGACAAAATTGATTTACTTTTTCGAAAATGGATGGAAAAACACGAATGTTTCCTCTTTCATTATTTTTTTATGTTCGCCGTTTGCCTTAATTTGGACTCCGGAAAAAAAATGGAAAAAGATGCATTCAGTTACCCGACGTTTTTTACACTATGTACAGACGAATACTCAATCCGATCCGAAGAGCGGACTGCACCCAAGTACTTCCTCCCAGCGGGTCTTTTCCCATAATTTGGCCGAAGAGTTAATTTCGATTGGATTGAAGGATGTTACCGTTGATGATCAGGCTTATGTTATGGCTACCCTTCCTGCCAATGGAAGAAACGATGCTCCGGTGGTGGGTTTTATTGCCCACGTCGATACCAGTCCTGACTTTTCGGGTGAGCAGGTACAAGCCCGTTTTGTGCCCAATTACGACGGGAAAGATATTGTTCTGAATCCGGCGGAAAACATTGTCCTTTCCCCTTCCGTATTTCCCGAGATGATTCGCTACAAGGGTCAGACACTGATCACAACCGATGGCACAACCCTTCTGGGAGCCGATGATAAGGCAGGTATTGCCGAAATTGTTACGGCTATGGAATACCTGATTGCCCATCCCGAAATACTCCATGGAGAAATTCGTATCGGCTTTACACCCGACGAAGAAATCGGGGAAGGAGCCGATTATTTCGACGTGGAAAAATTTGGTGCCGATTTTGCCTATACCCTCGATGGCGATGAAATCGGGGTTATTGAATATGAAAATTTCAATGCGGCCATGGCAAAGATTTCCATCCGGGGGCGCATGGTACATCCCGGGTATGCAAAAAACAAAATGAGGAATTCTCTGCTCATTGCCCACAAATTGTTGTCGATGCTTCCGGCTCACGAAGTCCCCGAACATACCGAAGGTTACGAAGGCTTTTATCATGTGATGGAATGGAACGGCACTGTAGAGAAAACGGATTTGCAGCTGATTATCCGCGATCATTCCCGGGTGCTTTTTGAAAAAAAGAAAAACATTTTGCAGGGGATTGTCCATCAACTCAACCTCGAATACGGCGATAATACGGACACACTTGATATGAACGATCAGTACTTCAACATGATCGAGCAAATTGAACCTGTTCGCTATGTGGTCGATTTGGCGGAAGAGGCCATGCGCGATTGCGGAATCCAACCGAACATCAAAGCCATAAGGGGCGGGACCGACGGGGCCCGGCTGTCGTATATGGGTTTACCCTGCCCGAACCTTTTTGCCGGTGGTTTGAATTTTCATGGACGTTATGAGTTCATTCCCGAAGAATCGATGATCCAGGCTGTTGACGTTATTCTGAAAATAGTGGAAAGAGCCGGAACGATGAAACGGACGGATTTGTAGTTTCAGAGGAGTTATTTTCATGCTTCCCCAGAACGAACGATAACAAAACAATGACCATCGTACGAACCTGTTGGCTTTTTCTGTTGGGGGTAACGTTTGGTATGCTCCCCGGGAATCTTTTCTCCCAGGAATTGGTAGGCGACACTCTTTGGGTGGATTTTGGGAACACTCGTTCTGACGGAAGTTTTACCCTTGAAGCAGCAAACGATCTGCGGAAGGTTCCTCCTCATTTTCTGTCGGTGTTTGAAAAGAGAAAAGCCTTGTTTTTTCCCGTCGATCAGATGGTACAAACACGCGATTCGCTCACCGGGTATTTCATCCGTCGTTTTCGTTCCGACTCGACCGGTATTCCCCGTTTTGGAGTTAACATACATCATTTTGAAGTTGATCCGTACGAATCGTTGTTTCATCGTCAACTTATATTGAGTGCAACGCTTGGAATAACGGTCTGGGATGAAACACTCACGCCCCGGTTCCTGGGGACTTTTTATTACGAAGGTTCCCATGTTGGGAAAAGAAAAGACTCAATCACAGTCGCTTATGAAACCCTTTTCGAGAACTGGGCGCAACGCTTTGAGCGGGATGTCCTGTCGGTTGGTCGCGGTATGGATACCCTGCTGCCCGGCTCGTTTTACCATTTTCGCCGGGGAA
>DAIMEA010000096.1:0-11237 GCA_036725585.1 Prolixibacteraceae bacterium
ACAAAGGCAAAGGTGGTTAGCAACGAGAACGGAATAATCGAAGTAGAAGTTACCCGAACCGTTCCTCCGGAACTTATCGACCTTGTTGAATCGATGCCCCAAGTTGGTCCGAATGGAGAAGTCTCTCTCTCCGGAAAATTTAAAAACAGTACCGAAGGGGTTGCTTATGTTAATTCCAAAGGGGAAAAAACATTGCTGGTTAAATACGATTGCAAGGTTGGTGACAAATGGACCTATACCACTCCCAAAGGAACCAAGTTTACCCGTGAAGTGATTTCTAAATCAACCGAAGATGACTTCTTTTGGAGTGGCATGCTGATAAAAGTGATTGAAATCGAACAAGACTTGCACTACCCGGGGTTTAACAAGGCCGTTTACCGAGCTAACCACAAATGGGGATTGGTTAATGTTGACGTTTTTCTTGAGGATGGTGAAAAAATTTCAATGTATTTTTAGGATACTATTCTGGTGATTAGAACGGATAAACTCTTTTTTCTTCCTTTTTTTACAAAATGGATCGGTCTACTGCTGATGGCCCTTGGCCTTGTTGGCTTGTATTATTTTGTTTATCATGGGAATAAACCCGATTGGCTTCAGTGGAATGTTTTTACGTTCTATTCAAAATACATTCATAGCCGTTTTTTTACATTTATCCCGAACAATCAGGGAGACGAAATTTCAACGCTTATTTATTTTTTCGGTGCCTTTCTTGTCTTTTTTTCCGCAGAAAAAAAGGCCGAATCATTCCATATTCCTAACAAGATTAAGTCATTATCATATAGTGCCTTGATTATTATCGTACTGTATGTGCTTTTTGTTATTTTCTTTCACGGGATTGCGGTTGTTATTGTTTCTCTGAGTTTATTTTATTTCTTCCCTGTTGTTTGTTTGGTGCTGTTTCCGATTTTAAATAAACGTTCCCAAAAATGAAGGAGTTTCTAATATTTTTTCGACAACATTCTGTTTGGTTGCATCATAACCTCTTTGAGTATAAGTTGATTTATATCGATTTATGGTCAATTAATCATTTTCTTAGCGGAATGATTGTTTTGGCTTCGCTTACAGCCCTTGGATGGAAAAACCGTTGGCGCTGGCTGTTTTTTTTTCTTTCGGCTTTTGAGTTGGTAGAAGCAACCTTGTTTATAGCTCTTCTAAAACTCTTCATTCCCGAAAAAATTCCCGATGTGTTTATGGATGTCTTTTTGGGAATGTTGGGAGGCTATCTTATTTATCTGCTCTTTGAAAAAATCCCGGGTATTCTCCTTTATCAATCCCGAATTGTTATGCTCATTTCCGCATTAACCATTTCCTTCTTATGGACGGGTTTTTATGGTTATCAATACAATATTAATGCGATGAATAGTCCGGGCATTAATGTAATTTCGTTCTTATCCTGGGCTTTGGGAGGGCTGGCTATCTTACTTCTTCATCGGGCCTTCAAAAAAACGATTCGAAATAGGTTCATCGCTTTGACAGCATTTTATCTGACTTATCTCTCGGGTTTGTTTTTTGGGAAATGGATTTCCTATTATCTGTTGAATATTAAGGAGATTTCTCGGGAAGCATCTGGTTTTTTGTTCGGTTTTCTTCCGTACAACAATGCATTGCTGTTGTTTTATTTAATGTCTCCTGTTTTTTTCATCCTGCTGAACAGGGGCTTGTTTCATATTTTTAATCAACAAACAATAAAATCTCAATATGCTTCTCAGTAAAAGAATTTTGGGTATTCTTATTATCATTCTTCTGCTTGTACTTGCTGTACGGACGGATTGCTTCTGGGGTAGAATTTTTGTTAAGGGCACAAACCCGAAAGTACTGAACGTAGAACCGGGTGATTTACTATATCGGGCAAATTCTTTGCTTTTGGCTTCCGGGCAACTATATAGTTATAGTGGTATGCCCGGGCATGTTTCTGTTGTTCTGACCGAAAGTACCTTTTTGTCCGATGATCCTTTGATGGGTGGCTGCCAGGTAGCCGAAGCGCGAATATATGATCATACTGAGGCGAAAATCAAAAAATCTACCGCGATAACCTTTGCCCACGAAAATTTTGGCATTCGTAGAAAAGATAGACGATTTATATTGCACTCTCATCTTACCGAAGAAGAGATAGCTTGTTTATTGAATTTTGTGAATTCGAACATGGATAAACCCTTTCGGTTATTGGCCGGTAAAGACGATACTGTAGCATTCAATTGTTCCAGCTTTGCTCGTCAGGCAATCTTGAACGCAAGCGGTAAGGATGTTGATGGAAACAGAGGAGCCATTGTTTTTCCCAACGATATCCTGAGCAGTCCTCTTTTCGATGCTCCCGGCGACCGGGTACGATTTTAATCTCTGGTGTGGAAGCCCAAATTGAAGGAAGGGAAACGATCCTTTTTCATGCCTGGGGACGGGTTTTTGTGCGGCGAAGGGGATAGCCACGAACCAACCAACACAGCGAACAGCCAACCTTCGTAAGGCTGAACTTCCTCATGCCAACTTTCGATAATTGTCTGTTAATTCATTCTTTTCACGCTTACAGGTAGAAAACCAGGAAACATCACTTTCGGATATAGTGGACCTTCACCAGCGCCGGCACGCCCTTTTCGGGGGTGATGGACAACAGGTACAAACCGTTCGGCAAACCCGATTCGGAATGATCGAGCGCATATCTTACGTGGCCTTCCAGGAACGCAGCCTCCTCATGGATTTTTTCACCGGTTAAGGTATACAGCCCGAATGTTACCTGTTGTTCTCCTTCTATCCGGAAATCGGCTGTAAGTACATCATGAAATGGATTGGGATAAACCAACAGGGTTCGCTGCAGCATGAATTCCGGGGCTGCATTGGTTCTCAGGGCGGTTATCTGCAGTTCGTCGGTGTCGTTCAGCGTTCCGTCCGAAACCTGGAGCCGAATGGCATAAACTCCCGATACATCGGGATAGAAATAGGGATTGACGGAGGTTACGTTTTCGATGCGGGCATTGCTCCCGGAGGGCCTCGTAACCAACGACCAAAAGAAACTGAGCGACGATCCGTCGGGATCGTAGGAGCTATTCCCGCTCAAACGGACCCGGTCGCCGGCATTGACGGTACGATCGCTGCCTGCCAGGGCAACCGGTTTCCTGTTTTCGGATGCCTGCATGCATAGGGTATCGGGGAGACTTTGGTTGACCCCGTCGGAAACAAGCAGGACGATGCAATACGCACCCGGCAGATCCGTGCGGAGAACCGGCCTGCTCGTATTGGCATTGCTCAGGCTGGCATTGCTTCCTTCAGGAGACGAAAATACCGACCAACTAAAAGAAAGGGTATTGCCTTCGGGATCGACAGAGTTTGTTCCATCCAGCAACACAAGATCGCCTGCAGCCACCTGCATATCGTCTCCGGCATGGGCTTGTGGTGGTAAATTAGCCGTTATTGTGATGATAACTTCATCGGGCGAACTTGTTGTGAAACCGTCGGAAACGGTCAGTTCCACATGGTATATTCCTTCCCGATCGGCAATAAACGTCGGATTCACCAGGTTCGGATTGCTCAGCAGGGCAACGCTGCCTGCCGGCTTTTGCACCAGGTTCCAGGTGTAGTGGATCGCGTCGTTGTCGTCGTCGAAGGATGCACTGCCGTTTAAGCGGATCGTCGATCCCAAATAGCGGATCTGATCGCTGCCTGCGCGGGCAACCGGTGCATGGTTTTCGACCGAAAGGTTTAAACGGTAGGGCTCGCTCGTATATACTGAGTTGTCGACTTCCAGAATAATTTCGTAGGTGCCAAACAGATCGGCCATGAAGGAGGGACGAATGGCGAAAGGATTGGAAAGCATTGCCTCGCTGCCTTCGGGTTTCGAAATCAGTTCCCAATGGTAATTCAACGGCCGGCCATCGGCTGAATAACTGGTGCTTCCGTCAAGAAGGACTTCTTCGCCCCTGCGGGGAATATTATCCGTAGAAGCAATCGCAACCGGAAGGGTTGCTTCCCCATACGGGTTCGAATATTCGATGTGGAGCAGGGGGGCGCCGTTCGGATCCCCATCGTACGCTTCGGCTGTACGGGTTCCGCTTCCCGAGATCATAAAGGCCATCGCATTCCCTTCGCGCCAGTCGTCCCGATCGATTATTTCCTGGATCAGACCCGCAAGTTCGGGTGTTTGTTGTTTTACCGACGATTCGCCTTCAAGGGTCCATGCCTCGGGCGACCAGTTAACCAAGGTATTGGTATGCCGTCGCGAAACAATTGAGTTCGCTTCACTGTACGTTACCGGGTTGCCGGTATTTTCTCCGCTCACAACCAGTGAAACGGTTCCGCTGCTTGTTTCATCGGTCTGAAACTGGATATACGCTTTTGTGATGTTTGCTCCTTCAGGAACAAGCACATTCTGAAACCGGATCCCTACAATCTGATCCCCTCCGGGATTGGCATCGTAGGCAAGTTCCAAATCCGAACTGGTATTCCAGAATTGTTGGGTAATGATATTTTGTTCGGCATCGTCCGATAACTGACTGACCCGGATGTTGATTTCGCCCGATAATATTTGTTCGGATACTTCGATAATCCAGGAGGCTTCGGAAAAACCGTATACATCGGAAGCCCGGTAACGGATGCTTTCTATCCCGGTGAATCCCGGGGCAGGGGCATAGGTAAGTGTCTGGTCGTTGTTAATCGATACCTGCCCGTACGTGGGTTCTCCAACGATGCTGATCTGCCAGTTAAACCGGTCTCCGTCCCAATCGGTGTCATTCGACAAAACATCGCACGAAACGAGGTATCCCGAAAAGGTTGATGAACTGTCGTTCTGGGCAATGGGGCTTGTGTTTTCGGCAATGGTCAGACTGAGTGTTTTTTCGGAAGTTGTATTCTTTTGGTCTTCAACCCGGACAGTGAATGAAAACTGCCCCGTTTGCTCCGGTATTCCCGAAAAGATTCCCGTTACGGGATCGAGGCTTAAGCCCGGAGCCAGAGTTCCGGATGCGATGCTCCAGCTATAGGCGGGATTTCCGCCCGATGCTTTTAAAACGAAACGATAAGGCACGCCCATGATCCCGTTGGCCAGGGCGCTGGTCGAAACAGAGATAGACGGAGGCAAGGCGAACCAGTTGGCCGGATCGTTTCCGTACAGATCCGAACCAATCCGGACCAAAACATTCCCGTTCCCATCGGCATCGGGCCAGGGATTCTTGTCGTTGTATTCCACCCGGTCGATCCGGATGTAGGGTGTGATCACCTCATTGCTGTCGATGTAGGCCGGAGCCGATTGGTAAAGGGTAATTTCCTCTCCCTCATTCTTCAGTTTTCCGGCATAATTGTAAATCTTAACGTCTGGATCGATGTTTTTCAAAAAGCGAAAATCATCGGGCGAAAGAGCCGATTCGACCAGGTAAACCGATTCTCCCGGATTAAGGCTTATATCGGCCGGGAAGTCAAAGTCGATGCCCGATACTTTCCAGGGTATTCGACCCGATGGTTCAAACAAATCGACAATTTCACTCCCGGTATTGATCAGTTCCAGGTATTCGAAGTCATCGGCTCCCGGATGGTACATGATTTGGTTGATGATCACCGGTCCAACACGGGGATAACTGTTTTCGGCATTGAAGGAGGAAAAAGCCTGGGCAACAAAATGATTTTTTCCGGTTGATATGGTATGACGGCCCAGGCTTGTTCCCGTTTCGGTTTCCCCAAAATCTTCGCTGTATTCATATCCGGTTAGTTCGATTCCGTTTCCGGAGAAGAGGTAAATATCCTCTCCGTGGGAACTAAGGGAAAATCCGGATCCGAATTCACCGGAGTTAAAAGCCATAGAGCCCCCGGAGTAATGGCCTTCGTCGAATGTGATGTATCCCTTTGCTGGAATAACTGTAGCTGCCGGGACCATCCATTTCCGGGGATCATCCCGCTTGTCGGAAAGGTACCAGCCCCCAATATCAACGGGACTGTTGTTGGGATTATACAATTCGATCCGGTCCACTTCAGGGGCATCCGAGTTGGATATCAATTCGTTGATGATTACGGGGCGGATCGAATTGGCCGGGTCGTCCTGGCCGGGTGAGCCATTCATCAGAGACGATGCCCGCCAGTTGGAGCCGTCATCCCAGTCGGCCAGGGGATTATCGACAGCAGGAACCAGCGAAAAGCCCAATCCATCGGGTGAATAAGGCCAGGGCTCCTTGTCGTTGTATGCGACCGTGAAAAGAGTATCGCCGGTTGGAGCAACGAGTGTGAGCCGTTCACCTCCATTGTTCAATTGCCCCTGGTATTCATCGTACGGTTCAAATCCATAGCGTTGGAAGAAGGAAAGTGCTTTTGCGGCAAGAACAATAAAGGCGCCAGGTTCCAGGAGAATTTCCTGGTTGAAGGTATAATCGATACCGTCGACAAAAGTTGCTGCGGTAAGGTTCCGCGGTTCATCTGCAGCATTTTTTATTTCGATGAATTCATAATCGCTTCCGGGAAACTCACCGATCCCTGTTGGATTATAATGAATCTCGGTAACGATGATCCCATCGTTTTCCTGTTCGATAATCGCGTTAAGCAAACGCAACGAACTCCAGTACCCGTTGTTGTAAATCCGGGCTTTGACGGGAGTTGTTTGCAGGATTTCGATCAAAACCTGATTGCCCCCGTTAATGGCTTTTGTTGCTATGTTGCCTCCGTTTGCCCGGGGATCGGTACCATCGAGCGTGTACAGAATGTTGCCGTTTGTGCTGTTGTTCACGATTTGAAGGATCTGGCCCTGTGAAAAGCGGACATTTTCGCCGCCGACAGGGACTCCGGAAACAAGGAACAGGGGAGGGGCTACAGAAGAAAGCAGTCCCTCGTTTTCCAGTTGTCCGATCACAATATCCGTCCGATAGGGGAAATACTCGTTCAGCGTCCGTTCGATCATGGGTTTCCAGTGCTCGTCTTTCGTGTATCGTACCCACCGGTCGACATCGCCCCAACGAGCCGATTCGGCAATCACCGCAGTATCGCATTCGAGACTACGGTTGCGGAAAAGACGGGCTGTATTTGCAGGGGTGAGTATTCCATTGTCGTGGTAATAACGATAGGAACGGTCGGAAAAGCGTTGCCGGTATTCTTCGTTTTCGCTCAGTTTGAAATGAAGCCATTGGGGATGAAACTGATCAAAGCTTTGGACCAACATCCGGTTGTTGTTGTTTAGGCTTCCTATGTTCACACGGTTTTCGGTTATGCCATGACCCGGTCCTATGGGATCGATCAGCAGGGTATGCTCGTTGTCGTGGGCAAAAAAACGGAATCCTTCGTTGGGATTATTCCGGTTGTCGATTGCGTAGAAGTTGTTGACCGATTTGTTGTTGCCAAAGGCCGACACCGGCGCGTCGAAATTGCCTGTGTAAAAAATCACATTCATGTAATCGATCAGGTTATCGATATCGACCAATACCTTTAAGGACGGGTCACGCTTCCCGTTAAAAGACCGGCCCTGAATTTTGTAGTAATTGTCATTGGAAGCAAAACCTCCCTCAACCAATTCCCATATCTCGCGCCAGGAGTCGAGATTCCCATCGGTGGCTTCAATTCCGGAATCTCCTCTTTTCACCACATCATAATCGTCGGAATTATCGCCAAAATACGATTCGGCGTAGCGGGCTTCCGAACGTTCCTGTGTTTGAAAGAGTCCCCAGTACAAACCATTTAGGTACAAATGGTAATAACGGCTGCGGGTATAGGGTTGTTCCATTTCACGTTGCAGGTCGCGGGAAAAGACATCGCGGTTAAAGGTGCAATAGGGAGCCTCTCCTTCCCCTTTGCTCCATGAATAATTTTGCGAGCAGCGGAGATCGACCTTGTCAAATTCATCGACACCCTCATCATCAAAAAGAGGAAAACGTAGTTTCGATTCGCCGTATTCTTCCCGGAAGAACAAACGAAAAGCATGTTTCCGAAAATAACCATGCCGGCTCCAGCCACCCCGGATCCGAAGCCCCGCATCGATTTGAAAACTTTTCAGTCCTTCGGGATCAATTAATTCAATTGAGGCCGGGCGCTCCCATTCTTCTCCATGGGCAATCATGGCATTAACATAAATCCCGGCAGCGGGATCGAAAAGATGGGCATTATCGGTGGCAATGGAAAAAGAGGGTATTTCGAGCAGGGCATCATCGATCAGGTTCGTGTACCGGGAATCGTTCAGAATAACGGGATCCATCAGGAGGTCGATTTCCTGGTCGTTTACATAATTTCCATTCGGCCAGTCATGTCCGGGATAGGTGGTTTGATTTTTTACTTCATCAATGAAAATATAGGTGCGGGTTTCGGGCAAACTAAAATCGTACCCTTCCTTTTTCGAACAAGCCCGCAGGATTACAGCAGGAGTGCGGCCTCGTTTTTGTTCACTGGCCGGATCGATGCGCACAACGGCCGGTGAAGGTACAATGATAGCGGTGGAAGAGGTAGCCGGGTGACTCCCGTCTAAGGTATAATAAAGGGTCATTCCTTCAAGCACCGATGACAGGGTTGTTTGAAACGGGGCCGAATAAAAACCATGATCAACCGAAATTTTCGGTTTTTCGGCCCGGGGAAGAATAAGCAGTTCACCCGTCAGCTGGGCTGTTGCAAAGAGGGAGGGATTGTTCCACGACTGGTCGTCGGTAGCAAACCAACTTTTTTTGTTGTCGCGCTCTCCACCATCATCATCATCGTGGGTGTGAATATCCAACCCGAGCAAAACATGGCTTGCCGGCTCTTCCAAACCCAATGTATGCCAGGGGAAGGCCACTTCGAGCAAATAACCCACGGACGTGCCGACCAGGGAAAAGGAAATTCCTTCAGAGGGTCCGTTGGCATGAAGCACCGGGTCGTTCCATCGAAAGGTATATTGATAATCGGTGGGACCGTACGACGTAAGCTTGTCGTTGTTGATGTCGATATATACTTCTACGGCATCATCCTGCCAAACCTCTTGCGAATCGTTTATTTTCATATCGTCCCGAACGTCAACCAAAACGTATAGGTTATCGGTGTCCCAGAGTGTACTGAATTGTGCCGAAAGGTCGCTTTCGGATACCGGTGAGCCGGCCAGATACTGATTGAGGGGAAAGCCGTTTCCATTGTTCCACAAAGCATCTTTCATTCCATCGATGACCGGGGGCGCATCACTGATCGGAATTTGAAGATCGATTTGGGCTTCGGATCGAAACATAAATCCGGAAAGAAGCAGAAGGGTTAACGAAAGGAATGTGAAAATTCGGATCATACGATTTATTTAAGAAGGATCGAAATAATAAGTTTATCAGGCAGAAAACCATTTACCCCTGGTATATATTGCCACAACCACATGGTAAAGTGAATCATCCGGAACGCCCAAATATAGAAAATTTAACAGAAAATGATAAAAAAAATCATCGGTTCATTCTTTTGTGCCAGAATAGAAAGGAGTTAATGCACAAAAACGACAATTTGTTCTATTTTTACAGGAAAACAGTATCGATGCGAACAATTGGGATTTGCCTTTTTTTCATCTTGTTGGCAAGCAATATGAATGCCCGGGATTATGTGTTGGTGATTCATGGGGGAGCCGGTTTGATGAGTCCGGATATGCCCCAATCCCGGCAAAAAGAATATGCAACAGCCCTCGATTCTGCCCTTTCAATAGGCCGTATTATCCTGGAAAACGGAGGAATGGCTTTGGATGCGGTTGAACAGGTTATTGCCTTTCTGGAGGATTGCCCGCTCTTTAATGCCGGCAGAGGCGCAGTATTTACCTGGGAGGGGAAAACGGAACTCGATGCTTCCATTATGGATGGATCAAACCGGATGGCCGGAGCGGTAACCGGAGTTACCCGGGTGAAGCATCCGATAAAGGCTGCCCGGGAAGTAATGGAAAAGTCACCCCACGTGATGTTAAGCGGTAAAGGGGCGGACCTCTTTGCCCGCCAGGCTGGTCTCGAAATGGTTTCCCGAAGGTATTTCCGCACTAAAGCGCAAAGAGAGAGTTTCCATAACGCGAAAAAAGCCAGGATGAAAGATAAACTGGGGACCGTAGGTTGTGTTGCCCTTGATGTTTCGGGCAATCTGGCTGCAGGTACGTCAACAGGGGGAATGGTGCTTAAACGCTGGGGGCGCATTGGGGATTCCCCGGTTATTGGCGCCGGAACCTATGCCCACAACCCAACCTGTGCTGTATCCTGCACCGGACACGGGGAATATTTCATCAGGTTGGGAATTGCCCGTGATGTAGCATCTCGGATGGCTTATAAAAACCTGTCGCTCGAAGCAGCAGCTGAAGAAACCTTGGATGAATTGACCCAGGCAGGAGGTGCAGGTGGTTTTATTGCCCTTGACCGGGAAGGCAACATTGCTCTGAAATTCAACACTCCGGGAATGTTCCGAGCTTATGTGAAACAAAATGGTGAAAAAAGCGTGGAGATGTTCCCTTAGCCTTTATAGCCCAACCATTTGATCAGTTCTTTCCAACTGATCTTTTTCCCGTACATCAGAATTCCGGTCCGGTAGATCTTGGCTGCCATCCATATAGCGCCATAGGTCGACAGGGCCAGGATGCCAACAGAAAGCAAGATTTCCCACCAGGGCACACCAAAAGGAATTCGTACCATCATGATAATGGGTGATGTGAACGGTATGTGCGATCCCCAGATTGCGAGGGGACCTTCCGGATTTTTGATGACACTCACCAGCATGATCATGGCTGCAATGAGGGGAATGGTAATGGGCATCATTAGCTGGTTCATGTCCTCTTCTGTGTCGACGGCAGCCGCAACCGCTGCCATTAGCGAACTGTACAAAAGATAGCCCAGGATGAAGTAAATCAGGAAGGCCAGGATTATGTGCGGAAAATTGACCCCTTCAATTTGCTGAACGATCTTTTCCATCTCGCTGGGCTCTATGTTTTCGATCAACTCAGCCGCCTGATTAGCGCCGGGGCTGACCATGAGGTTCTCGGTTTGGGCTTGTACCATCTTGTTCATGGTATCCTCGTTAACAAACAGGGAACGGGCGCCGACAAAAATGGCACCCATCAGAATAATCCAGATCAGGAACTGGGTAAGCCCGACAGCAGCCAGCGCCATGATTTTTCCCATCATCAGCTGAACGGGTTTAACCGACGATACAATGATCTCTACGATCCGGTTTTGCTTTTCTTCCAAAACACCCCGCATGACCATACTCCCGTATATAAACACGAATAAGTAAATGAGGAATCCGGCGCCATACCCAACGCCCATTGCGATTTCGGTCGACCCTTTTTTCCCCGCACCGCTGTCGTCCATCCGGAT
>DAIMEA010000097.1:0-11141 GCA_036725585.1 Prolixibacteraceae bacterium
CATTGTTCAATTGGATCCTGAAATTCAGATGATCCCGGAATGGATTGGGGGAGATTTCAACCGTAGGTCTTTTGTCCGTTTGAAGATTTTGCCCCGATAATGCAAAGGCAGGCTCAATCAAATCAATCTGGCTATCCAGCCAGTCGATACGGTCTGAAATCCATTTTTTGAGATAGTTCACCTCGTATTCGTAGGTTCTTCCAACATATTTATTGGGCCAGATTTTTCGGTTTAGAATGGGCCATCGGTTAAAGTTGCGATCAACTGCCTCGCCCATTACCTGAACACATGAATCGATCCGGGCAAATATATTTTCCTTGCTGAATGATTCTCCCCGTAACGTTTCCCAACGGTATTTGAAATGCGTTTCATAATAAGGGTCTTCTCTTAAGCGGTCCCACCAAAAGGGGATTTCATACCAGTCGCCCTTACCAATTCCCTCTTCGGTCCATCCTTTTGGGTCGTACGCTTTCATGAAATCGGCATTCCCAAAACAAATGTTGTAATCCCAAAAGGGGCTCATGGTCAGCTTGCCCCCTTTGCTGTCTTTGTCTTTATGAAAAAAAACACTGACCCGGTACCCGTCCAGGTCGCGGCTCAGTTCGGTAATGATCATATAGTCGATAAAGGATAGCACGTCTATGTATTTTCTGTAGCCCGTTTCCGGGTTTTTGAAATCGGGGCCGTGGAGGGCATATTCAAAATCGGTAATGTATTCACGGATATAATCCCGCTGTGTTGGGGTCAAATCATCGTAATCCGGATCGACGTAGGTAAAGGGCACGTCAACGCTGCCCGTGCGGCCCATGAAGGGCGAATTCCACGATCCCGGATTATCGCGGTCGATGCTGATGATGTATCCTCCGGTACGTTCATCTCCCTCATTGTCTTCTGGTTTCAACGTTGCGATATTGACCCGGTTTTTGTCAATCTTTATTTTTTCCGTGAATACATAAATACCACGATAATTACCGTTAATAATCACCTCGCAGTAGCGTGTGTGCGGCGACCATCGTCCCTGAGCATTGCCCAGGTGATAAGCCAGGACGTTCCGGATCATCGATTTATCGGTATAGGGTCCGTACAACACCCAATCGTTTTCCGCGGGCAGCCCGAGAAGGGAAACATTGTTGTTTTCACCGGTTTCGAGACGGGTTTCCAGGGTAAAACTCTTCTTGTCGTTAAACATCTGGGAGGTATTCCCTCTGATTTCAATACCGATCGGTCCGTCGTATTCATAGGTTTGATCGGTAATTTTGTTGATGCCGCCGGGTTGGTTGAGTACCTTCATCAGGGCTGTGATCTTGGGTTCATCTACGATTTGATTGCCCTTTGTATCAATGATGATAATCGGAAGCTTGCTTTCGGTCAGATTCTGCGCGTATGCCGTGAAAGAGAATACGGTTAAAAGTATAAACGAATACGGAACCAACTTTTTAAATGGAATAGGCACAATTGCTGTTTTTGGTTTTATTATTATTGTGTACAATGCTGCAAAAATATTCCGAATTTTTTAAGGACAAAAAATCAGATCCAAAAATTGCGTTGACCCGGACAGGTTTCCAAAACCTATCGGGTTAAAGAACCGCATTCGCTCAGCGTTTTGATTTTTATTACCAGACAGGGATTTCACCCGCGGGTGAATGCCCTGTGCTGACTTCGATAGGTTGGGTTCCGGGAGTTCAACTTTTTAAGTTGAACAGCTGCAAGTTTAAAAACTTGCAGTCCCACCAGGCACCGGGAGTTCAACTTTTTAAGTTGAACAGCTGCAAGTTAAAAACTTGCAGTCCCACGAGGCGCCAAGAGTTCAACTTTTTAAGTTGAACAGCTACAAGTTAAAAACTTGCCGTCCCAAAATTTTTCAAAAAAAAACTTCAACCCTGTTTGATTCTTGTTGAAAATTAGTACTTTTGCCAACCGTTTCGTGAGGGAAACTGCCCAAATGGGGCTATAAGTCATTGATAATCTCCTCGAAACATTTATTTATTTGCGATTTTTTTAAATGATTAATTAAAAAAGGATAATGCCTACAATTCAACAGTTAGTAAGAAAAGGGAGAGAAGTGAATCTTGATAAAAGCAAATCTCCTGCACTTGATTCCTGTCCGCAGCGAAGGGGCGTATGTGTGCGCGTGTACACCACCACCCCCAAGAAACCGAACTCCGCCATGCGCAAAGTGGCCCGTGTACGGTTGACGAACCTGAAAGAAGTGAACGCGTACATCCCGGGCGAAGGCCATAATTTACAGGAACACTCCATCGTATTGGTTCGTGGAGGCCGTGTAAAAGACCTGCCGGGTGTACGTTACCACATCGTTCGCGGCGCACTTGATACAGCTGGTGTTGAAGGACGCACCCAGCGCCGTTCCAAATACGGTACCAAACGTCCGAAAGTGAAAAAATAGTGTTGAAATGGTTATTTAAAGTTGTGGTTTGGTTGAGTAAGGGACTCCATTCCTACTACCCGGGATGAACTGAAGACTGACACTCAGGCAACCGATTTGAATAACACAAACTTTAAAAAAATGAGGAAGTCAAAACCCAAGAAGCGGATCATTTTGCCCGATCCCAAGTTTAATGATGTATTGGTATCCCAGTTTGTCAACAATCTGATGGTTGACGGGAAAAAGACGGTTGCCTACTCCGTTTTCTACGATAGCATGGAGATGGTGGCCCAGAAAATGAAAAACACCGAGCTCGCTCCCCTCGAAATCTGGAAAAAAGCCCTGGAAAACGTTACCCCGCAGGTGGAAGTTAAGAGCCGCCGCGTTGGAGGTGCTACCTTCCAGGTTCCCATGGAAATCCGGCCCGAAAGGAAAATTTCGATTTCAATAAAAAATATGATCCTGTATGCCCGCAAGCGTGCAGGTCGTTCGATGAGTGAAAAACTGGCTGCAGAAATCCAGGCTGCTTTCAACGAAGAAGGCGGCGCGTACAAGCGGAAGGAAGAGATCCACCGTATGGCTGATGCAAACCGGGCTTTTGCTCATTTTCGTTTTTAATTGGTTTTTGTTTTTTCATTGGTTTTGTTGGTTTTTTATTGATTCTGTTTTTTTAAGATTGGTATACGAATGGCAAAAAGAGATTTACAAAATACCCGTAACATTGGCATCATGGCCCACATCGATGCCGGTAAAACGACTGTATCGGAACGGATACTGTTCTATACCGGTTTGACCCACCGCCTCGGTGAGGTCCACGATGGCGCGGCTACCATGGACTGGATGGAGCAGGAGCAGGAGCGGGGGATTACCATCACTTCGGCGGCTACCACCACGAGCTGGAATTATAAGGATATTGAGCATAAAATTAACCTGATCGACACTCCGGGACACGTCGATTTCACCGTCGAGGTGGAACGTTCGCTCCGGGTACTCGATGGGGCGGTTGCCCTGTTTTGTGCCGTTGGCGGGGTCGAAGCCCAATCGGAAACGGTGTGGCGCCAGGCCCAGAAATACGGCGTGCCCCGAATTGCTTTTGTGAACAAAATGGACCGGCAGGGCGCCGATTTTTACAAAGTGTACGGCGACATTAAAACGAAACTGGGAGCCAATCCGATTCCGTTACAACTTCCCATCGGTTCGGAAGAAACCTTTTCGGGAGTGGTTGACCTGGTGCAGATGAAAGCGATTGTGTGGTATGAAGATGCCGAATTCGGTCAGAAATACAACCTCGAGTCCATCCCGGCCGACCTGGTCGATACGGCCAACGAATGGCGGGAAAAACTGGTGGAGGCTGTTGCCGAACAGGACGAAGAACTGCTCGAACGCTTCTTTGAAGATCCCGATTCGATCACGCCCGACGAAATGATCGCCGTGATCCGGAAAGCAACCATTGCCGGAGAAATAGTCCCCATGTTTTGCGGCTCGGCATTTAAAAATAAAGGTGTTCAGCGTTTGCTCGACGCGATCTGCGCTTTCCTGCCCAGTCCGCTCGACAAAGGCGAACTAAAGGGGCACGACGAGGACGAAGAGGAAAAAATTATCACCCGCAAGCCCGATGCCGACGATCCTACTTCTGCACTCGCGTTCAAAATTGCCACCGACCCTTACGTAGGGCGGCTGACTTTTGTTCGCGTTTATTCCGGGAAACTCGAAAGCGGCGGGACCTATTACAATCCCCGTACCCGCAAAAAGGAACGGATTTCCCGCATTTACCAGATGCATTCGAACAAACAGCAACCCCGCGATGTGATCGAAGCCGGGGACATTTGCGCGGTGGTTGGACTGAAAGATACCCGTACCGGCGATACCCTATGCGATGCCGATAAACCGATCGTTTTCGAATCGATGTCGTTTCCGGAACCGGTCATCGGGATTGCCGTGGAACCCAAAACGCAGAAGGACCTCGACAAGCTGGGAATTGGCCTTTCCAAACTGGCCGAAGAAGATCCTACCTTCCAGGTAATAACCGACCAGGATACCGGTCAAACCGTGATCCGGGGAATGGGCGAGCTGCACCTCGAAATTATTGTCGACCGCCTGAAAAGGGAATTCAAGGTGGAATGCAACCAGGGGAAACCCCAGGTGGCCTACAAAGAAGCCCTCAAAGGCTCGGTCGAGTTACGGGAAGTGTTTAAGAAACAAACCGGTGGACGGGGAAAATACGCCGACATCATTGTGCGTGTCGAAGCAGCCCTGGATGGCAAGGACGGACTCGAATTCGTTGATGCCGTTAAGGGCGGAAACATACCCCGTGAATACATTCCTTCGGTTGAAAAGGGTTTCCGGGCCGCCATGTCGAACGGTCCTCTGGCCGGTTTCCCGATCGAAGCCATGAAGGTGACCCTGATCGATGGATCGTACCACGCGGTCGACTCCGATCAGTTATCGTTCGAAATATGTGCCAAGCAAGCCTTTAAAAGCGCTGCTTCGAAGGCAAATCCTGTTTTGCTCGAGCCCATCATGAAGGCCGAGATCGTCACACCCGAAGAATATATGGGCGACATTATCTCCGACCTGAACCGCCGTCGCGGCCATGTCGAAGGAATGGAATCGAAGGGTGGCGCCCGTGTTATCCGGGCAAAGGTGCCCCTGGCCGAACAATTCGGTTACGTAACGGTATTACGGACCCTTTCGTCGGGCCGGGCTACTTCGTCGATGGAATTCTCGCATTATGAAGAAGTGCCGAAAAACATTGCCATAGAAGTATTAACCGAGGCCAAAGGCAGAATCGATTTACTATAATTTGATACACGTATAACCATGAGTCAAAAAATCAGAATTAAGCTGAAATCTTACGATCACAATCTTGTGGACAAATCGGCTGAAAAGATCGTGAAAACGGTAAAAGCTACCGGCGCTGTGGTGAGCGGGCCCATCCCACTTCCCACACACAAGCGGGTTTTTACGGTTTTGCGTTCGACGTTCGTGAACAAAAAGTCGCGCGACCAGTATGAGCTCAGTTCCTACAAGCGTCTGATTGATATTTACAGCTCAACCGCAAAAACCATCGATGCCCTGATGAAGCTGGAACTGCCCAGTGGCGTTGAGGTTGAAATTAAAGTATGATCCATAAAAAATTAGGTACAATGCCAGGATTAATTGGAAAAAAAATCGGAATGACATCCGTATTCAGTGTTGAGGGGAAGAATATCCCATGCACTGTTATTGAGGCCGGCCCCTGCGTGGTTACCCAGGTGAAAACCGAGGGAACCGATGGTTATGCCGCTGTACAAATCGGGTATGACGACAAAAAGGAAAAGCATACCACGAAAGCGGAATTTGGCCATTTTAAGAAAGCAGGCACGAGCCCGAAACGCAAAGTAATTGAAATTGACTCGGCCGATGGCGACGTCGGTCTGGGCGATGTTCTTACGGTCGACATGTTTAACGACACGCCTTGGGTAACCGTTACCGGAACAACCAAGGGAAAAGGATTTCAGGGTGTGGTTAAACGGCATAACTTCCGCGGGGTTAACGATGCCACCCATGGGCAGCATAACCGCCTGCGCGCACCCGGTTCTCTCGGCGCTTCGTCGTATCCCTCGCGGGTACTGAAAGGCATGCGCATGGCCGGTCGCGATGGTAACGACCAGGTTACCATTGAAAACCTTCAGGTGATTAAAGTCATTCCTGAAAACAATTTAATTGTCGTGAAAGGCTCAGTGCCCGGAGCGAAAGGTTCATACGTAATTATTTGGAAGTAATGGAATTGAACGTACTCAACATCGAAGGCAAAGATACCGGGAAAAAGGTAGTTTTGAATGACCTGATTTTCGGGATTGAGCCCAATGACCATGCCATTTACCTCGACGTGAAGCAGTATTTGGCTAATCAGCGCCAGGGCACACATAAATCGAAGGAACGGGGTGAAGTTGCCGGAAGTACCCGCAAAATCAAACGGCAAAAAGGTACCGGCGGAGCCCGTGCAGGGAGCCTCAAATCGCCAACCATTCGTGGTGGCGGACGTATTTTCGGGCCCCGACCAAAAGACTGGGGTTTCAAGTTGAACAAGAAAGTGAAGCAGCTTGCCCGCAAATCAGCCCTTGCCTACAAAGCAAAAGAGAACAATATTATCGTGGTGGAAGATTTTTCGCTCGAAACGCCCAAAACAAAGCAATTTGTTGCTATTCAGCAAAATCTGAATTTGAACGATAAAAAGTCCCTGTTCGTTTTATCGGAAACAAATAAAAATATATATTTGTCATCCAGAAATTTACAGGGGGTCAAGGTTGTAAGAGCTTCTGATTTAAATACATACGACATTCTAAATGCAGCATCCGTGGTGTTTTTGGAAGGTTCGCTGGAACAAATCGAAGGTGTGTTTAACAATTAAATGAAGAGAAATGGATGTTTTAATTAAACCATTGGTAACCGAAAAAATGACGGCCCAGACCGAAAAGCTGAACCGTTACGGCTTCATTGTAGACCGCCGTGCAAACAAAAGCCAGATCAAGAACGCCATCGAAAAGCTGTACGACGTAGAAGTGGAAACGGTGAACACCATGATTTACGGTGGAAAAACCAAGCAACGTTACACCAAAGCGGGCATGCAAAAAGGAAAAACGAACGCTTTTAAAAAGGCCATTATTACACTGGCCAAAGGACAAACGATTGATTTTTATAGCAATATTTAATAAAATATGGCAGTACGTAAATTAAAACCTGTAACACCGGGGCAAAGGCACAAAATCATTGGCGCCTTTGACACCCTTACAGAGTCAACACCTGAGAAGTCATTGTTGGAGCCCATTAAGAAGACCGGCGGTCGCAACAACCAAGGTCGGATGACAATGAGGTATATAGGTGGCGGGCACAAGCGTAAATACCGGATTATCGATTTCAAGCGCGATAAAGAAGGTATGGAAGCAACCGTAGAATCCATCCAGTACGATCCCAATCGCAGCGCCCGTATCGCGTTGCTGGTGTACAGCGATGGTGAAAAGAGGTACATACTTGCTCCGAATGGCCTGAAAGTAAATCAGGTAGTGGTTTCGGGAAGCGAGGTGGCCCCTGAAATTGGAAATGCCCTTCCCCTTGCCAGGATTCCTCTTGGCACCCTGGTTCACAATATTGAACTCCGTCCCGGTCAGGGAGGTGTTATGGCTCGTAGCGCCGGAACCTATGCACAGTTACTTTCCCGCGAAGGGAAGTACGCGATTCTGAAGTTACCTTCCGGAGAATCCCGCATGGTACTCATCACCTGCAGAGCAACTGTAGGTACTGTTGGAAATACGGAACACAACCTCGAACGTTCGGGGAAAGCCGGTCGTTCCCGCTGGTTGGGACGTCGTCCCCGCGTACGCGGCGTGGTCATGAACCCGGTCGATCACCCGATGGGTGGTGGCGAAGGACGCGCATCCGGAGGACATCCCCGTTCGCGGAAAGGATTGTTGGCCAAAGGGTATAAAACCCGCCATCCGAAAAAATCCACCAGTAAGTACATTTTGGAAAAACGTAAAAAATAATTGTAAAAGGTAAGTAGTATGAGTCGTTCATTGAAAAAAGGGCCGTTTATTAGCTACAAGCTCGAAAACAAGATTCTGGCGATGAATGAATCGGGTAAAAAGAGCGTGGTGAAAACCTGGGCCCGTGCATCAATGATTTCTCCCGATATGGTGGGACATACCATTGCTGTTCATAACGGCAATAAGTTCATCCCGGTTTATGTCACCGAAAATATGGTTGGCCATAAACTGGGCGAATTTGCCCCAACCCGTACCTTCAGGGGGCACGCCGGTAACCGCAAGTAAGGCGTGAATTGATAGAACCATTTTAAACGAAAGAGACAATGGGTGCAAGAAAAAGAAATAAAGCAAATCAGCGAAAAGAAGAGCGAAAAACGCAATACTTCGCCGTGCTCCGGAACAATCCCACCTCGCCGAGAAAAATGAGGCTGGTGGCCGATATGGTTAGGGGCATGGACGTGAACAGGGCGCTCGACGTGTTGAAATTCTCACCAAAAGAATCTTCACGCAAACTCGAGAAACTGCTGTTGTCGGCCATTTCCAACTGGCAGGCAAAAAACGAAAATCAACGTCTGGAAGAGAGTAATCTTTTTGTTTCAAGAATTTTTGTCGACTCGGGACGGATGCTGAAAAGGATCCAACCCGCTCCGCAAGGCCGGGCCCACCGGATCCGGAAACGGTCGAACCATGTAACGGTTTACCTCGACAGCAAAAATTCTGTAACCGAATAACCGATAAAATGTAATACATGGGACAGAAAACCAATCCGATAGCAAACCGCTTAGGGATCATCAGAGGATGGGACTCGAACTGGTACGGTGGCAATAATTACGGCGAAAAGCTGGTCGAAGATTATCAGATCCGCAAGTATCTGAATGCGCGTCTGGCGAAGGCAAGCGTTTCGAAAATCATTATCGAGCGCACCCTGAAACTCATCACCATTACCGTCCATACTTCACGCCCGGGCATTATTATAGGCAAAGGCGGTCAGGAAGTTGACAAGCTGAAGGAAGAATTGAAAAAGATCACTTCGAAAGAAGTACAGATCAATATATTTGAGATAAAACGTCCGGAAATGGATGCCCAGATTGTGGCCGGCAATATTGCCCGCCAGATTGAAGGCAAAATTGCTTACCGGCGCGCGGTTAAAATGGCCATCGCATCAACGATGCGAATGGGCGCTGAAGGAATCAAGGTGCTGGTTTCCGGAAGGCTCAATGGCGCCGAAATGGCCCGCTCCGAAATGTACAAGGACGGACGTACTCCGCTGCACACACTGAGAGCAGATATCGATTATGCATTGGCCGAGGCTCTTACCAAGACTGGGCTGATCGGTGTGAAGGTTTGGATATGCAAGGGTGAAGTTTATGGTAAACGCGACCTGTCACCCAACATTGGCATGAAAAGCCCCGGTAGCGGGAACACACGCGGCGAACGGCCGAAAGGCGGCAACCGCAGGAAAAAGAAGTAAGAAACCTTAAAGACGATTAAGGATGTTACAACCAAAGAAAACAAAGTTCAGAAGAGTACAAAAAGGAAGAATGAAAGGGGAGGCCCAACGGGGCAACCAACTGGCATTCGGATCGTTTGGAATAAAGTCGCTCGAATCGGCCTGGATCACTGGCCGTCAGATCGAAGCAGCACGTGTGGCCGTAACCCGTCACATGCAACGTCAGGGACAAATCTGGATCCGCATCTTCCCCGATAAACCCATTACCAAAAAACCTGCAGAGGTTCGTATGGGTAAAGGTAAGGGAGCTCCCGAAGCTTTTGTTGCACCGGTTACCCCCGGCCGCATCATTATTGAAGCCGAAGGCGTACCCTTTGAAATGGCGAAGGAGGCTCTCCGCCTGGCAGCCCAAAAACTGCCGGTTACGACCAAATTCGTGGTCCGGAGAGATTTCCAGGAAAGTTCAGCCGGTGAATAAACCATAACATCAGACCGTTAAAAAATTTGACTGATGAAGAATTCAGAAATTAAAGAGTTAACAAGCAACGAGATCGCTGAACGCATCGATGCGGAAAAGGATAAATACCTGCGCATGAAGCTTAACCATGCTGTATCGCCTCTCGACAACCCGATTTCGATCAAGGATGTCCGTAGGAATATTGCCCGGTTGAAAACCGAACTGCGTAACCGTCAGTTAACGGAGAACAAGTAATGATTCAAACGATGGAAGAAAATACACGAAACCTCAGGAAAGAACGTATCGGCGTTGTGGTGAGCAATAAAATGGACAAGACCATCGTAGTAGCCGAAAAGCGTAAGGTGAAACACCCGATTTACGGGAAATTCGTCAATAAGACATCGAAATTTTACGCCCACGACGAAACGAACGATTGCAACATCGGCGATACTGTTAAAATTATGGAAACCCGTCCGTTGAGCAAAAACAAGGGATGGCGTTTAGTAGAAATCATTGAAAGAGCGAAGTAACCATGATACAACAAGAAAGTAGATGTACTGTGGCCGACAATAGCGGCGCGAAGGAGGCGTTGGTCATCCGCGTACTGGGCGGTACCAAAAAACGCTATGCTTCGTTGGGCGACATGGTGGTGGTTGCCATCAAAAGTGCGCTGCCCTCGGGGGGGATCAAAAAGGGTTCCGTGTCGAGAGCAGTTGTGGTGCGTACCAAAAAAGAGGTACGCCGCACCGATGGCTCATACATTCGTTTCGACGACAACGCTGTTGTCCTGTTAAACAATGCAGGAGAAATTCGTGGAACACGTATTTTCGGACCCGTGGCCCGGGAATTGCGTGATCAATACATGAAGATCGTTTCTCTTGCTCCTGAAGTACTATAATTGAAAATCAGTAGCAATGCAGAAAAAGTTACATATCAAAAAGGGCGACACGGTGATCGTCGTTACCGGTAACTCCAAGGGACAAAAAGGAAAAGTCCTCGAAGTGATCCGGGAAAAAGAACGGGCGATTGTCGAAGGGGTCAACATGATGAAAAAACATACCAAACCCAATGCCGCCAATCCTCAGGGAGGAATCATCGAACGGGAAGCCTCTGTTCACATCTCCAACCTTATGCTGGTCGATCCCAAGACCGGTGCACCCACCCGCGTGGGACGCCGTATGGGCGACGACGGAAAATTGGTTCGTTACGCTAAAAAATCAGGAGAGGAGATCAAGTAATGAAAAATGTACCGACACTTCAGAAAAAATACACCGAGGCGGTTGTGCCTGCGTTGATGAAGGAATTTTCCTACAAAAGCGTGATGCA
>DAIMEA010000098.1:0-11100 GCA_036725585.1 Prolixibacteraceae bacterium
CCGCAACAAAGCCTCTTGCTTCCGGCACGGGCAAGTTCCGGTTTGCCCCTGACGGCGATCAGTTCCGATACCGGCATTGTCCGGGTAGTGGGGCAGGAGCTTCGTGTGCAGGGAGCCGGAACAGCACAGCTTACATTGTTTCAGGAAGGGAACAATAATTTTTATCCCTCCGATACCGTGTTGGTTACCCTTACCGTCGATAAAGGGAATCAGCAAATTGTTGCCCAGGTGCCCGACATGCAATATGGTAAAGGGCCCTATCCTTTTTCCTGTTCGGCAAATTCGGGCCTTCCGGTTTCGCTTGCGATTACCGATCCTTCTGTTCTTGAGCAACATGCCGACAGCCTGTATGTTCGGGGGGCGGGAACCGTTGCGCTCGTTGTCTCACAGGAAGGCAATGCGCTGTGGAAACCGGCCGGCCCCGACACGCTGTTCATTATTGTGCGCAAAGGAATTCAGGAAATGGTTTTCTCCGGGATAGAGCCTAAACGCTTCAATGATCCTCCTTTCCTTCTGGATGCACAGGTAACGAGTGGTTTGGAGCTTTCTTTCGCGGTCGGGGACACAAGTGTCGCCGGAATACAAAATGACTGGCTGCAAATTCGCAATGTGGGCGAAACAACGCTTACAGCGTTTAACGACGGGAATGAATTGTGGGAAGCGGTTTCCCTTTCGCAGGCGTTGATTGTTGAAAAAGGGGACCAGTTTATTCAGGCGGAATACATCGATACTCTGATCTATGGTTGTGACCCCGTATCGATTCAAGCATCGGCTTCGTCGGGTCTTCCCGTTTTTGTTTCGGTTGCCGATGAGCGCATTGCGCGTTTTGATCCATCGCTGCTTTCTGTTCTTCAAGCTGGAGAAACCCGAATCGTGTTTTCCCAACCCGGTAACGGGCAATGGAACCCCGCCGAAACGCTGTCCCGTGAACTGGTGGTTACAAAAGCCCAACAATCGCTCGTGTTTTCGTTGCCCGATACGGTTCCGGACGAACATCAGGCCTATTATGCCGATGCTCGTGCTTCATCCGGTTTGCCCGTTCATATAGCATCGTCCGACGAACAGATTGTTGCCGTTGAGTCAGACTCCATCCGGATTCTTTCTCCGGGGGAAGCCATTTTAACCTTATTCCAGGATGGGGGTCAAAATTTTGAGCCGGTCGAAGCAAGTTGGACGATTGTCGTAACCCGGGAATTAAGCGTCCCGGAAAATGGGCTGTCGCCTTTATTCGTATTTCCCAACCCGGCACGCCATTTTGTGCGAATCGATCCGGGAGGAAGTTCTTTTTCCGGCGGAGCGGTTTTCTTATTTTCTGCTTTAGGACAATGTGTCCGGGCATGGGAAACCGATCGTTTCCCGGTGCAATTGCGTTTAACCGACATTCCTCCGGGAATATACCTGCTTCGCGTGAAAACCCCGGCAACAGTTGCTACCCGGAAGCTGGTCATCGAAAAGTAAAGTCTGCCTGAAGATTTCCGGGGCACGAAGAGCAATGTTCGGTTTTATACCCCGGATTTTTTGGGAAATTGTATCTTTGGGCATAGAATAAACCGACCATGGAAACGGAAAAACTAAGCGGAGAAAGCATCGCACTGTTGAAACAACTGATCCAAATCCCTTCACTGTCGGGGAAAGAAGAGGGAGTCGCTCAACTGATCCGGGATTTTCTTTCGGATAAGGGTATTTCCTTCGAAACGCGATTAAACAATACATGGTGTCGCAACAGATTTTGGGACGAACGGAAACCCGTTCTGCTGCTGAATTCCCATATCGATACTGTAAAGCCGGTTGACGGTTGGACGTATGATCCCTTTGCTGCCACGGAAGAAGAGGGGAAAATTATCGGGTTGGGGAGCAACGATGCCGGCGCCCCGTTGGTTTCACTGCTCGCTCTTTTCCGTTTTTTTTACGGGAAGCCCGGTTTACCCTACAACCTGATTTTTTCGGCTACAGCCGAGGAAGAGAGTTCCGGGCCGAACGGAATGGCTTTGCTGGTTAATGAACTGGGTCGTATCGATTTTGCCCTTGTGGGCGAGCCCACCCAAATGAACCTGGCTGTTGCAGAAAAAGGCCTTGTTGTACTCGATTGCCTTGCAAAGGGCAAGGCTGGACATGCTGCCCGGAACGAGGGGATAAACAGTATTTATATCGCCCTCGACGATATCCGGATTTTGCGCGATTACCGCTTTGATAAAGTATCCGATTTGCTGGGCGAGGTGAAAATGACCGTTACCCAGATTGAGGCTGGTTTTCAGCATAACGTTATCCCCGACACCTGTCGTTTTGTGGTCGATGTCCGGACAAATGAGCGCTATTCGAACGAAGAAATTGTACCGATCGTTCGCGGTTTAATCCAATCCGAAGTGCATGCCCGGTCGCTTCGCCTAAATTCTTCGGGAATCCGCACCGACCATCCTTTTGTTCGTAAAGCCGTGGAGAAAGGGATTCCCTGTTATGGGTCTCCTACACTGAGCGATCAGTCTTTGATGCCTTTTCCTTCAGTGAAAATCGGTCCGGGCGACTCGGCCCGTTCCCACACAGCCAACGAATATATATATCCCGATGAAATCAGGAACGGAATAAAAATATATATCGATTTGCTTGCCGATCTGGTTCTTTAACCAATGGTTTTTGTGTTGCGCTGCCTGAGAAGGGATGGACTTATGAACCGCCTGGATGCTATGCAAGGATCAGTAAACTGAAAGCCATTACAACCATGCCGCTCACCACTCCGTAAATCGAAATGTGGTGTTCGCCGTATTCTTCGGCCGTGGGTAGCAATTCATCGAGGGAAATAAAAACCATGATACCGGCCACCGCCGCCAGGATGATCCCCAGGGCTATCCCGGAATGTTCATGGCTGAGCAGGGGCATGAGTAACAGATACGCCAGAGCCGCACCCACGGGTTCGGCTAATCCGGATGTGAACGAAAGGAAAAAGGCTTTACGCTTGCTTCCGGTTGCAAAAAAGATCGGAACCGACACGGCAATTCCCTCGGGTATGTTGTGAATGGCAATGGCCACGGCAATGGCAATTCCCACCTGGGGATCGTTCATCGCAGCCATAAAGGTGGCGATTCCTTCGGGAAAATTGTGAATGGCCAGGGCCAGGGCCGTCAAAATTCCCATCCGATATAATTTTTTGTATTTCTGTTCTTTCGATTTGTTTTCCATGTCTTCAATCTTGATCGCTTCGTGGGGATTTTCAAAGGAGGGAATAAATTTATCGATCAGGGCAATGCACAGCATGCCTCCAAAAAAGGACAATATGGTGAAAAGGAGGGCTTTTCGTTCCAGCAATGTTTGTGTGAAATTTCGGAGTGCGGCTGGGAATAGTTCCACAAAGGCCACATAGATCATCACACCCGCTGAGAACCCGAGGATGTAACTCAGTGCTTTTGAGTTGGTCCGTTTGGTGAAAAAAGCCAGGGCGCTGCCTATTCCCGTCGAAAGACCAGCAGCTGCCGTAAGAAGAAAAGCGGTAAGAAAGGGTCCGTCCATAAAAGCTTATTTATATCGTTTCAAAATTAATAGAATTAACGAACGAAAAAAGATCGCGAATATTCTTTTTTTGTTAAAAGAGTTTCCTGAGAAATGAAAACTGACGAAACATATCTTTGAATTTTCAAATATTCTTTTACATTTGCTCCAAAAATTATTGATAACAATAAACTAGTTGTATTATGGCTTACGTTATTTCCGACGAATGCATCGCATGTGGTACATGCATTGATGAATGCCCGGTTGAAGCTATTTCTGAAGGCGATATCTACCGGATTGATCCCGATATTTGTACCGATTGCGGTTCTTGTGCCGAAGTATGTCCGGTTGAAGCTATTTCACCAGAATAGTCGCTTTTGTACAGCATCATAAACGATAAGGATTAAATCCTTGTGCAGGGTGTCCGATGATGAGACATCCTTTTTTATTTTATCCATCTGCGAAAAGCGCTGTTCCCTCGGCAAGCTGTTTCCAAAGGGTAAACCTTTTTTGTATTTTTGCGGAACAAGCAGTTTCAATAATAAAAAATGACCAGGCGGAATGATGGGACCCAATAAAAGAAGCAACCAACGGGAAATTCGCTTTCCCACAGCAGGGAAAGTCCGCGAAATTGGCGTTGTGCAACAGGGCGAATACCCCTTCCCTGTGGAACGTTTTCAGGAATGGGGCAATGGGATCACCATCGAAACATTTACCTACATAAAAGGGAAAAGGGCAGGGGATACCGGAAGTTCTGTTTTATACGATTCCGATCTGGGCCTTTTCAAGAATCCCCGTTCGAAGCACATTCGTCCCTTTGTTGAAAAAGCTTTTGATATATTGATCGATGCAAGCGATGGATCCCATCCTGCATTGAATTATATTTGTACCCATTCGAAGGCTCTTTTTAAAGTATCCGCATTGTATCGTGATAGCAGGGCCGATTTGATCATCGGTCTTACTCCTGACAGGATGGATCTCTTGCCTTCGGAACTGAAAAAAATCATTACGAACCTGAAAAGCAACGACCCGTATGCAGAACCTGTTTAAAGGCACCGGCCCCGCCGTAGTTACTCCTTTCAAAGGACCGGAACAAACGGTCGATTTTCATGCGCTGGGCAACCTCCTTGAGTTCCAGATTGCGAACGGTATTCAGTTTATTGTTACCCTGGGAACGACAGCCGAAACGGTCACCATGAACGAAAGCGAACGCCACGAAGTGTACCGTTTTATCCGGGGCATCAACAAAGGCCGACTCCCCCTGATGGTGGGATTTGGCGGCAACAATACTGCCGAAGTAATCCGGCACATCCGGTCGGCCGATTTTAAAGGCGTGGATGCCATCCTGTCGGTTGTTCCTTATTACAACAAACCTTCCCAGGAAGGACTGTTTCGTCATTTTATGGCCATCGAAAAAGAATGCCCGGTTCCCATTGTCCTGTACAACGTTCCTTCGCGTTGCGGTGTGAACATGACGGCAGAGACTACCCTGAGGCTGGCGCATGCTTCATCGAAATTTATGGCCATTAAAGAAGCCTCGGGGAACATAACCCAGGTTGAAACGATCCTTCGCGAGTCACCCGAAGGATTTGGCGTTGTATCGGGCGACGATGCCCTGATTTATGACATCAACAGCCGGGATGGCGACGGAGTTATTTCCGTGATGGCCAATGCGCTGCCTGCCGAAACCATCGATCTGACCCGAAAAAGCCGGGCCAACGATCCCGGTGCAAAATCGATTCAGGATTCGTATGCCGAACTCATCAACCTGCTCTTTGTCGATGGAAACCCGGCCGGGATTAAAGCCATTCTGCACCAGAAAGGGATGATCGATAATGAGTTGCGTCTGCCCCTTTGCCCGGCCAGCCATGCTACCTATCAGCGAATATCCGAAGTATTGAAAAGCCTTTGAAATGCCCATCGATTTCCAACAGATCCCTTCCCCCTGTTATGTGCTCGATGAGCATCTGCTGGAAAAAAACCTGCGCCTTATTGCTTCCGTACAGGAAAGGGCAAGTGTCGATATTATCCTGGCATTGAAAGGTTTTGCCATGTGGGGTGTATTTCCTAAGGTGAAAAAATACGTCGGATCGACCACGGCCAGCTCCCTTCATGAAGCCCGTCTGGGCTGGGAAGAATTCGGAGCGCCGGTTCACACCTTTGCACCGGCGTATACCCCTAGCGATTTTCCCGACATTCTTCGTTATTCGAGTCACTTGACCTTTAATTCCCTTTCGCAGTTCCATCAACTGTTGCCCCGGGTGCGCGAAGCAGGTAAAAAAATATCACTCGGTTTACGGGTCAATCCCGAGTTTTCCGAAGTAGAAACCGAACTGTACAATCCCTGTGCCCCTGGCTCACGTTTGGGTGTTATCGCCGAAAACCTGCCCGATGTTCTTCCGGAAGAAATTGAGGGGCTTCATTTCCACACCCTGTGTGAGTCGAAATCCTTCGACCTGGAAAAAACACTTCAGGCTTTTGAATCCCGGTTTGGCCGCTTTTTCAGCCAGATTCGCTGGGTTAATATGGGCGGGGGACACCTGATGACCCACAAGGATTACGACGTGGAACACCTGATCGCTTTACTGATCGCTTTCCGGAAACGAACCGGGTTGCAGGTTTTTCTCGAACCCGGAAGCGCCTTTGCCTGGGAAACCGGCTTCCTGGTTTCGACGGTGGTCGATGTAGTCGAAAACCGGGGAATCCGTACTGCCCTGCTCGATGTGTCGTTTGCCGCACACATGCCCGATTGCCTCGAAATGCCCTACAAACCCCGGATTGTGGGTAGTTATTTCGAACCCCGATCCGGAAAACCCACCTACCGGATGGGCGGTAACTCCTGCCTCTCGGGCGACTGGGTAGGCTCGTGGTCCTTCGATGAAGAACTCAAACCCGGCGACCGGATCGTTTTTGAAGACATGATCCACTATACCATGGTAAAAACGACCTTCTTCAACGGGGTGAACCATCCCTCAATCGGTACCTGGAACGACCAAACCGGTTTTCACCTTTTGCGAAAATTCGGATACAACGACTTTAAAAACAAACTTTCTTAATAATTGCGGAACACTCTTCCCGTATAAAGGGAATCATTGTCGCTTATCCGGTAAATATAAATCCCATCGGAAGGGAAAACCAATCCGGGTACCGTGTATTAATACAGCCATTCACCGCTTACTTCCTCCCGGAAAATCAAGCGCCCATCCATAGAAAAAAATTCGACCCGGATTGACTTTGCATTCTGATGATGCGAAGGAATTTGCAAATAGAGCTCATCCGAAAAGGGATTGGGAAAAAAATACCAGCGATCGGAAACCACCTGGCTTTTGGGCGCCGGATTGTAGTATTCGCCGGTATGGCGTGAGATAAAATAATTCCGGAAAGTGCAATACGGCTGAAAGGGTGGGTAATGTGTTTCACACCACTCGTTGAAATCCATGATAATCGGGTAAAGCGCATAGCGGTGCGCCAACGAATCATAAGCCGTAATATACCCGCAACTGCTTTCCCCGGCATGGTCTTCGGGAAAGAGGGTGGCCCGTTTTAATGAATCGGGAATGGCATAGTGTTTCTCTGTCCGGTCCAGATGCACCGCTAAGTTTTTGGCTCCGCCACCCAGATAGCGCAACTCGTTGTCGCGCACAATCACGTCGATAAACGAGCGGATGGTGTCATCAACATACAAGGGTACATGCCACCAGTAGGTGCTGTAAAAGTAGCGTTCGTCGCTGACATACGCGGTGTCGGTGGTGAAGTAGGGGCTAAGGTACTGACGCTCATAAGGGTGGCCAATGACGATCCGGTCGAATTCATCGACACTGTTGAAACCGAAACTGGGCAGATCCATTCGGATCGAATGCAGATACCGTTCGAGATTTTCTTGTGCACAGTCGATTACTTCCCGGTCGGGAAAGGCAGGGACGTATTGCGCACGGGTGTTCAGGGCGGGAACAACCCAAACAAACAGGAGAAGCACTATCTTCGAAACCTGTATCCGTCTGTTTTTCCTTTCCGTATTTTGGCGCATTGCGTTCAATAAGTGTGTTATTCCCTTTAACGATCCAAAGTTAGGAAAATGTATTTGTGAACGTGAACAAAATAAGCCTTCGGGGAGGATTCACATAAATATTTTTTTGGACAAAATGCGAAAAGGGAAAAGTATGTTGGGCGGTAAAGTATAATTTGCCGTCAGCTTCAGCTGACGGAACTCCAGGGAAATATTTCCATCCCGGCCACGGCATTGCCTTCGAAAAAGTACGCGCCGCGTATGGCCGGAAAACAGATTGATCATAAAAGAATTTTTTTGTATTCATATTGTATCCGGCATTTTGTATAAATCTGTCAAAAGTAGCGTAGCGAAGCAATCTGTTGTTTTAACCGGACAGCAATAAAAAAAACCATTCTGTGAATAATTAATTCCAATCAGGATCCGAATTATTCTTTGGAAGCAGTTATGCTTACTTTTTCAACGCACGGCCGTTGGCGCGGTGGCCAGCTTCCCGATACGGACATTGCCCAACACGATGTTTTCGGCATCGGACATGCTGAGGGCGTTAGCGGCTGTGTCGATCGTTACGTTGGTGAACCAAATATCCCGGACTTTCTTCCCGGGGTAGCCCTGGATAACGATCCCGGTTCCGCTGGCGCTCCGAAAACGGAGGTCTTCCAAAAAGACATCCCGTATGTCGGTGGTGTGGCCTGCTCCTTCGTTATGGTAAAACGAGGTAATGTAGATGGCGTCTTCCACCGCGCCAAACTGCAGGTTTTTCGCATAAATGTTGCGGATGAAACCGCCCCGGTCGGGATTCGACTTCAGGTAAATCCCCCGTTTCAGGTAACCGGCAAAATCGCAGTCGCAGACGAACACATTTTTCACTCCCGCCGACATTTCGCTTCCAATTACGAGAGCGTGGAGGCCTTTGAAGTGGCAGTTCCGCACGACGATGTTTTCCGAACCCTGTTTTGCTGCCCGGCCTTCGTGGTCGCGCCCGGCCTTTATGGCCACATTGTCGTCCGAATTATCGAAACGGACCTGCTCAATCAAAACATTCCGGGAATATTCCGGATCGATACCGTCGTTGTTCCGGTTGTGGGCGTGGAAGCTGACTCCGCGGACCACCACATTTTCGCAGCGCAGCAGGTGCAGGCACCAAAACGGTGAATCTTCCATCTGTATGCCTTCCACCTTCACCGTGTGGCAGTCGAAAAACTGCACCAGGTGAGGCCTGAGGTAATGACCTTTTCCAAAGATCCGTTCTTCGATGGGGGCGCTTTTGTGGTTCATTTCACGGCTCAGCAACTGGTCGGCTTCCTGAAGGGCGCTCCAGGTGCTCCAGGTTTCCGATGCTTCCCCGTCGATGCAGCCTTTGCCCGTGATGGCCACATGGGTGCACTGATGGGCATAAATAAACGGACTGTAATTGTACAGAAAAGTACCTTCCCAACTGGTTTTAACAACGGGCAAATAGTCGTTGGAATTGGCGCCAAAAAAAAGCCGGGCTCCTTCCTGCAGGTGCAGTTCGGTGTTGCTTTTCAGGTGAATGGGTCCGTTAACCCGGTAGTTTCCGGGGGGTACGATCAAACGGCCGCCCCCTTCTTTTTCGAGTTGTTCGAGGGCCCGGGCAAAGGCGGCCCGGTTGTCGGTTAGCGAATCGCCCAGTCCTCCGGCATCGCATAAATTCAGGGAAAAGTCGGGAATAAGCGGTTCCGATATGTTATCGACAATGGATGCAATCCGGGATTCCATATCCTGTTGCATCGCCTCCTTCCCGTTTTGGGAACAGGAAATAAAAAGCAGAAAGGCAACAATCAGTGCGAATAAGAGTTTTTGCATCTTTTTTGAACGAATATACAAAAATTACATTTTCTACGAACAGCAAGGATTCCGTCATCCCTCTTTTCTTTCAGAAAATGACAGGTGGCAGAAAAGGATTTACCTTCAGTTCCATCAAACGGACCTCACCATTTTTTCTTAATTTTACCCGAACAATTTTGCATATAAACCACAGATATGATAGTACGGTTACTTTCTCAGAAAAAAAGAGGGAATATTTTTATTCTCCTTGTATCGCTGATAATCCAGGCGTTCGTCGCAAGCGGTCAGGATACCCTTGCCATCCACATGCTGGGGCATGCCTCGCTGTATTTTGCATACGGGGATCAGGTCATTCACGTGGATCCGAATTCTAACCAGGCCAATTACAGCGCCCTGCCCGATGCCGACCTGCTTTACATCACCCATGGGCATGGCGACCATTACGATACCGGCGCCATCAACAAAATCAAAAAAGATTCGACATTAATGGTTTGCACGCAGGCTGTTAAGAATTTGGGAAGCTATTCGGGGCCGACGCTTGTGCTGAACAATGGGGACAGCGCAGTGGTAGAAGGGATTCCCACGAAAGCCGTTGCATCGTATAATCTGACGGCCTCCAATCATCCCCGGGGAGTTGGAAACGGATACGTGCTCACGTTTGGTGAGAAGAGGATTTACATTGCCGGTGATACGGAGAACATTCCCGAGATGAAGGATCTGGGGAAAATTGATATCGCCTTTCTACCGATGAACCTGCCCTATACCATGTCGGTTCCTATGGCAGCTGAAGCCGCAAAAGTAATTCGACCCGATATCTTGTACATTTACCATTTTGGAAATTCCGACACGGCACAGCTTCGTAATCTGCTGATTCATGAAAAAATGGAAATACGGATGGGAAAGTCTACCTATTACGAAAGCACCCAAAGTGGGGCTCGGGTTTCTATGGATGAATGGAGCAAACCGGGACCCTTGTTTGGGATTTACCCCAATCCCTCCAACGGATGGATATCCATTTGCAATTTTCTACCGGAAAGTACCCTCCATATTTTCGACCCGAAGGGGAAACTTGTTTTGAAAAAGGAAAAAATGATCGCGGGCGAAGCAATACTTGATCTTTCCGGCATTAAGGGGGGCGTTTTTTGTGCACGAATGATCAACGGTCCATGGGTGATGAACCGTACCTTCATCATCCAATAGGATTTTGAAACAAACGATGGATGATGATCCGAAAAGACCTGCATTTTGACAGGCTGAAAGCAGTACGAACACTTATCGAACGTAAATAGTAATTCAATGAAAACAGACTCTGGTTTTAATTGGGGGGATCTGAAACAACTGAATGGTTTGCAGATTCTTCTGGCTTTTTTTCTGCCCAGTGCTTTTGCTTTTTTCGGATTCAGGTTCCTCCTGCCCCTGGCAGTTGAAAATGGATACCCGAAGGTACTGATGTGGGGCATCATTGCTTCGCTTATGCTGTTGCTTTTAGTGCTGATCGGTTTTTTCCTTGTCGCGAAAGAAGCAAAACGTGCGAACATCCCGCTTGCGAAACGGCTGCTTTTGAAAAGGATTGGAGGAAAGCAGTGGCTAATTTGCCTGGGCATCATGATTGCCGGGCTGATTCTTTCGTATGTTGTTTCACCCGCCGTGTCTTTTTTCAAGGAACTTCCCGGCTTATCCATTCCGGATTATATGCCTTTCTGGTTAAATCCCGCGATCGATCCCATGAATACCGACATGGAAATCTTGTCGCCCCATTACCCCCTGAAAGGCAATTATCTGGTTCTTTTGATTATGGCGCTTGG
>DAIMEA010000099.1:0-11074 GCA_036725585.1 Prolixibacteraceae bacterium
ACGGGACCTGTTTTTATTTCAATTGTTCCAATTTCCCCGAAGAGGAGGTAACGTACATCGGATTAATTCTGGAGCACGGGGGGCAACAACAATTGGGATGGATCAAACTCTGCGTGGTCGATAAATACAAAATCCTGATCCTTGAAACCGCTTTACAGAAATGAAAAGACTCGTTTTTCAAACAAATAACACCCTGTCTATGGAAGAAATTTTATTACGCGATCCGCTTGTCGAACCTGATGAAACCGTTCTCAGGAAAACGTTGCAGGAGAGCTATCCTGTTTTTGAGAAACTGTCGGAAGAATTTTGTCAGCCCGATTTTTCACTGGAATTGTTATGGCGCTATTACAACGACGGTAAAGCATGGCTGTGCAAAGTGGTCCATAAAAAGAAAACAATTTGCTGGATCTCGGCATGGGATGGATATTTTAAGACAGGCTTTTATTTTACAGAAAAAGCCCAAACGGCCATCGACGCACTGGAGATCGACCCGGATCTGAAAGAAACATTTCATTCTGCCAAAGCAATCGGCAAGCTGATCCCCCTGATAATCGGAGTACGGGAAATGAAGCAGCTTGCCGATGTGTTTGCACTGGCGCGGTTGAAAAAGGAACTTAAATAGTCCTTTCGCGGTTTACACCTGGTTCAGCTTCCAATTTCCTTTTCTGAAAAACAGGAACACCGTAAAAGTCATAAGGGACTCGGAGAACACGATGGCCCAGAATACACCGTCCTGATGCCAGCCTATAGGCGAAGAAAGGAGCCATGCCAGGGGAATTTCTACCAGCCAGAAACTGATCAGGTTGATGCGAAACGGGGTTTGCGTGTCGCCGGCACCGTTGAATGCATTCACCAGCACCATGCCCAGTCCGTAAACAATAAAGCCGATGCTCAGAATCCTCAGGCTTTCGGATCCTGCCCCGATAATGGCAGTTTCAGATGTAAAAAGGCTGATAAAACTTTGCGGAAAAGCAATCAGTACAAGTGAAACAATTCCCATCAACCACATATTGACCCTTCCGGCAATCCATGTCGATTTTTCGGCTCTGTCGGGATTTCCTGCCCCAAGGTTTTGCCCAACAAGTGTCGATGCCGCATTGGATATCCCCAGTGCCGGCAGCAATACAAACACAACGATGCGCAAGGCGAGCGTATAGCCGGCAAGAACTTCGCTGCCGTATTGGGCCACAAAACGCATCAGGATGATCCAGCTCGAAGTGGCTACAATGTGCTGACTGACTGTGCCTGTCGAAAGTTTCAGAATCTGTCCGATCAAACGAAACCGGGGTCGAAGCGAAACCGAATGGAGCTTAATCCGTCCTTTCCCTTTGAAAAGGTAATAGAACTGGACAATAACCGCAGAGCCTCTTCCGATGGTTGTAGCCAGAGCTGCACCTTTTACGCCAAGGGCAGGTATTGGTCCCCATCCGAAAATAAGGATCGGATCAAGTACGATGTTTATCAGGTTGGCAAACCACAAAACCCGCATCGATAATACCGGATTTCCGGCACTCCGGAAAATGGCATTATTAATAAAGAGCAACATGATGACCATATTACTGCCAAACATTATGCTGGCATAGCCCGACATCTCGTTCACTATAACATCGGAGGCCTTCATGGCCCTAAGGATATCCTTGGAAAACAGGAAACCCGGAATGGCTATGATGAGGGAAACAACAATTCCCGTTAGGATGGCCTGGTATGCGCTTTGGGAAGCCTTTCCTTCTTTTTTTTCGCCCACCCTCCGGCTTACAACGGCCGAAGTGGCTACACTCAGACCAACGGCAAGAGCATAGATGACCGTGACCAGCGACTCGGTGATCCCCACTGTCGCAATAGCTTCGGCGCCCAGCTTGCTTACAAAAAAGATATCGACTACGGCAAAAACCGATTCCATCAACATTTCGAGCACCATAGGAACAGAAAGCAGGAAAACTGCCTTTTTAATGTTCCCCGATGTATAATCCCTTTCCTCGCCCGTGAGCGACTCTTTTATTTCCCGAAGTCCTATTTTGAGTTTGTTGTAGCGTGTCATTATTGGATTGGTTTGGTTGGTATATCATTGTATTACGTCAATTTGTTCCGTTTCGACGGACGGTTACCGTTGTGGTTATCCGGATAGAAAATGATCCCGAAACCTCTGGATACAGATGTATTTTCATAGGAAATCCTCCTAAAGTTTTAAAAAGTGGGTATGAAATTGATTGGAAAAAAAACAGGAAACAAAGAACAACGCAGGGTTTAATTTGCCGACAGGGTGCGATCCACCACACCTGGGAAATTAAAGTTAATCCTATACGTTGTCGTAATTTTCATCAGACGATGATTTTAAATCAATAATGTTCCAAAAGTAATAAATAGGATTGGAATGAAACAATATTTTTACTTTCGGAATGAAAAAATCCGGAAAAATTAACAAAAGAAGAAAAACAAATCTATTAAAAGATGCCGTTAAAAATAAAATAAAAACTCGAAATGAGAATCCCCCAAGCAATAATGGTCGCACCAATTAAGATAAACATTGCTGCTTTTCTTCTTTCAACAATTCTCTCACTATGTACAATTTCCATCATAAAATTATAATTTTCTCCTCCCAAAGCGAATGATATGAACACAATGATTAAAAAATCAAAACCGCTTACAATATAAAAAAAGATTTTCAAATTTTTTCATACATTTCTTTGGTGGTCCTAGTTATGAACAGGTTGTACAACATATTTCATTTTTATAATCCGCGATAAAGTGTTTCTTTTGTTTATTATTCTTGTGATTCAGGGTAATAATTGAGTTAAGGAAAAAATTCATTTGTTGATAAAAAGAGGAATATGGACGTATTTTCCGATACATTTTTTATGAAAAAAGCATTGGAGCAAGCCCTGATCGCGAACCAGAAAGGGGAAGTTCCTGTGGGATGCGTGGTTGTGTGTCGGCAACAAATCATTGCCCGGAGCCATAACCTCACCCAAACGCTCAACGATGTAACCGCCCATGCCGAAATGCAGGCCATTACGGCCGCATCGGCTTTATTGGGTGGTAAGTACTTGCCCGACTGTTCGCTGTATGTTACGCTCGAACCCTGTGTGATGTGCGCTGGAGCTATAGCCTGGGCTCAAATGGGGAAAGTTGTATTTGGCGCTTCTGACGATAAACGGGGTTATTCCCTCTTTTCCCGTTCGATCCTACATCCCAAAACAGAAGTTTTGGGAGGGGTATTGACTGACGAATGCAGCACCATACTGAAAGAATTCTTTGCCTCAAAAAGAAAGGGGATGTAAAAAAATTTATGTTTATTTTATCTGGGCGTTTTCAATTTATTTATTTTCAGTATTTTTGAGTGTTTTTACCCCTAAATAATAAAAAGAATGGCTAAAATCAGTATTAACATGAATGTAAAAGTCTACATCGACGAGATGGTCGACTTTTACAAGGATGATCCTTCGTTTGGATCTCCAGAGAAACCCTACCCGGCAGACCCATTCTGCGAACTGATTGCTCCTTATGCAAAATTTTCAGGCCCTTTGAAGAACATCCTTGTTTTTGAAAAAAATTCAGTTTACAACTGGATGCTCGAATCCCCTTCGGGAGTACCCTTATCTTATGTCCCCAACGGCGATGATTCCTTGCTCGAAATGGAGATGATCACTGCAGGACCTTCCGACGAAAAATGGAAAAAGATGTTTGTCAATGTTCCATCGATGGATAGCAGTGGAAAGATCCGCATAAAAAGTAAGGAAAAAACCGAAAATGCGTATGTGCTTGAAACAACGACCACACTTCCGGAAAATATGAAGGTGAAGTATTCCATTCGGTTTACTTTTACCGGCAAGGATGGCAAAAACAAATTTGGATTTTTGGATCCATTGGGGGATACAGGTACCAAGCCGCCACCGCCACCGGAATAGAAGCGCCATGAAGTTTTTTTTACCGATCGTTTTGCTTCTGATTTTTTCGTTCCGGATTCTGTCGGGACAAGATCAGTCAAAAGCCGACTCACTGAGGAAGGTGTTGGATACACAATCGTTATCCGATCAGGAACGGGCCAGGTTATTACTTAACCTGGCCTATTACTGTAATCCCGTTGAGGGAATCCGATACGGCAATCAGGCACTTGAGCTGTCGGTAAAATTAGGGATGCGGGAATACGAGGCCATTGCCTGGGAATACATTGGAACCAAAAACCGGGTACTGGGTAACAATTTGCTGGCTGTTCAGGCTCAGATTAATGCTTCCGGGATTTACCGCGATCTTGGAATGAACGACAAGGAAGCAATCATCTATTCTCTTTTGGGGACAAATTTTGTTAACGATAACGATTATGATAGTGGGGTGAATTATCTGAAAAAGGCGCTTGATTTTTTTTGCGAACAAAAGGATTCTGCCCGAATTGCCGTTACCTTGTCGAATATTGGCGAAGCCTTTCGCAAAAACCAGGAACCCGATAGCGCCGAATCTTATTTTCTGAAAGCCTATGCACTTGCACAAACATTTACCGATCAGGAACATAGTGCGTTAATCAGTGGGAATCTTGGGATGCTTCATTTCGCAAGAGGGAACTACCCGCTCGCCCGAAAAGAATTGCAAAAAGCCATCGATTTCTATTTATTGAAGGAGAATGTACACATGGTTACGGTTTTTAATAGTGAGCTGGCAGGAGTTATGATCGCCGAAAACCAGGAAAGAGAGGGGGAGAAACTGCTTCTGGAAAGCCTCGAAATGGCAAAGGAAGCCCATATGAAAGAGCAAATCCGCGATATATGCCTCAAACTTTCGAAATACTATGAAGAAGAAAAAAAATTTGTTCCGGCCCTGCGGTATTATAAACAATATAAGCTCTTTGCCGACAGCCTTGCCGACGTAGAAAATGTGCGAAAAATGGAGCAGCAGTTGAGTAAATTTGCCCTCTCACAGAAAGAAGAGGAAATCGACAACCTTAATCGAATCAATCGATTACAGCGGTGGCTGTCCTTTACGCTTGCTTCGGGGGTCGTGGTTTTTATTCTGTTCTCGTTTTTTTTGTACCGGGCCAATTTATGGATTCGAAAAACGAACAAACTGCTTTCGGAACAGAAACAAATGGTGGAGCAACGGGAAAAAGAAAAGGCTCTTTTATTGAAGGAACTGAATCACCGGGTAAAAAACAACCTGCAAATGGTTGCCAGTTTGCTCAACCTGCAGTCGCGGCAACTGAAAGGGCATCCGGCGGCCGAGGCATTAACCGCGGGGAAACTCCGGGTGGAGGCCCTGACCCTGATTCATCAAAAACTCTATCGCGACGATGTAGACACGGCTATCAATATAAGGGAATACATCGAAGAGTTGGCCAAAAACCTGGTGCTGAACTTTGGACAGGAATTTCAGCTAAACCTCGACCTTCGCCCGGTTGTGATCGGAATTGATAAAGCAATACCCTTGGGTTTGATTTTAAACGAATTGATAACCAACTCTTTGAAATACGGGAAAGAAGGTTTGCCTTTCCCCGCGTTGTCCATCCGGATGCAAGAGCAGGATCATGCAGTCGTCATCCAAATCTCGGACAACGGGCCTGGTTTGCCCGATGATTTCGACTGGAAAAAATCCGCATCGTTCGGACTCAGATTGGTTCATTCGCTCGTGGCGCAACTAAACGGAAAAATTGAATACCAAAAAGAGAAGGGAAGCAATTGGTTGGTATCTTTGAACGTCATTAATCAGGTATAACTATGGAAAACGGGACGCGGATATTGGTAGTAGAAGATGAGTTCATGATTTTGGAAGACATTGCAATGCGGCTCGAAGATTTTGGGTACGCCATTTCGGGGAAAGCCATTTCGGCTGAGGAAGCACTGGCTATCCTGGAAAAAAGAACGACCGATCTGGCCTTACTCGATATCAATATTGCCGGAGACATGGATGGAATTGGACTGGCCCGGATCATTCGGGAAAAATATTCAATACCCTTCATTTTTTTGACATCCCTGGCCAACAAAGCCATTGTTGAACGGGCACGGGAGGTGCATCCCTCAGCCTACCTGTTAAAACCGTTTAACGACCGGCAGGTTCAGATTGCCATTGAATTGGCTTTACAAAACTATTCCGACGATCGGACCATGGAACGGCCCGAACCTGTTGCCCGAGAACCTCGTGCCGAATACCCGGTTCTACCCATCAATGGCAGTTTATTTCTGAAAAAGGATGCCTATTTCGAACGGATTGCGTTCGCCGATATTCTTTATTTGGAGGCTAGTGGAAATTACACCTTTATCCACACCGAATCGGAACGTTTTGTTTATTCAACGGTGATCAAAACTTTTGAAAGCCGATTGCCCGTCAATCATTTTCTGCGGGTTCACCGAACCTTTATTGTCAATATTCACAAGGTGACCGGTTTTGAAGGCAGCACCCTTCACCTTGGCACCATTCAAATCCCCGTTAGTCGAACAAACCGGGATAATGTGCTTCGGATAATGAAGGATTATTAATCAACCTTTCGTATGTTTCAGGTACACTTTTTTCAACCAAGGAAGCAAAATCAGTATAATTAGAAAGGCCCCGGCCGTTAAAAGTGCATTGGTTAGAAAGAAGTTCGATTTCTTTTCAAAAAGGTCCCACATCCCCGATAAAACACCCGACAGTTTGTTGCCAATAGCCGTCGACAGGAACCATCCGCCCATCATCAGGGCGGCAATTCGTTTCGGGGCTAACTTCGATACCAGCGACAAACCCATTGGGCTGAGGCACAATTCGCCAACAGTGATTACACCATATACGCCGAACAACCATGCGACGGATGCTTTATCCAATCCGTTTTTCGAAACAACGGCAGCCACCACCATCACCAGCCACGACAGGGCTGAGATCAGCATTCCCCAGGCAATTTTCCCCGGGGTGGAGGGTTCCTTTTTTCTTCGGCCCAGAAAATTGAAAAAGGCTACGACCAGCGGTGTAAGGGCAACGACAAAAAAGGGATTGATGGATGCCTGCAATTCGGTGGGCCATAATACCAATTTCCCGTGTTGGGAATGGGCATCGTCTTTCACTTTTTTCCACTCTGCGTCGGTTAGGTCATCGGGCTTTCCGGTAAGATTGCCCTTTGGTAATTCTTTATTGTAATTATCGAAATAGTAGCTGGGCCCGGCTTCGGTTCCCAGATCTTCGCCATGCAAACCCACACGTTGTCGTTCCCTTGGAACGGTCGATACTTCTTCGACACTGGCAATGCTGTTGATCACTTTTTCCATCCGGGGTCCCAGTTCCCGGTCGGTGTTGTTTTTTGCCCAGTAGGTTAAGGCCGACCCATTTTGATGGAAGACGGCCCAGAAAATGATGACGACACCAAAAATAGACAGAAGCGCCGCGATGGGTGCTTTTTCTTCTTTGGATGCCGAACGCCATGTGTTAAAGAAAAAGAGCAATACGGGCAAACAGAAAAAGATAAATGCATCGTTCGAATTCGATCCGAAGATATCGCCGGGGATCAGCCATCCAATGGCAGCAGCGGCAACGGCCGGTAAGAATAGAAGGGTGATGATCCGACCCAGGGGCATGTCGCCTTCCCTTTTGGGTGAAATTTTATCTGCCTCCCCGATTTGGGGAACACGCCAATTCCCAAATGCAAACCAGATCAACCCGATGATCATTCCCAAACCGGCAGCTGCGAAAGCCCATCCCCATCCATACGTGATCCGCAACCAGGCAGCCACAAAGTTGCATACAAAGGCGCCAATGTTGATCCCCATATAGAATATATTGTAGCCCGAGTCTTTCAAATGCACATACTCGGGTTTTTCATACAACTTACCCAATAAAACCGAAACATTGGGTTTGAACAGACCATTTCCTAAAATTATCATCAATAAAGAAAGATAAAAGGCAGCCATGCTATCGGGGATCGATAGGCCAATGTAGCCGGCAGCCATAAAAGCGCCCCCGATGTAAATCGACTTCCGGTAACCCAAAAACCGATCGGCCAGTAAACCTCCAAAAAACGGGGTTAGATAAACCAGGGCCAGATAGGTGCCGTAAATATCGGCTGCTTCCATGTTGCTCATGCCCAATCCGGCAAAACGGGCTGTTTCGGGCGCAATCATGTACAGGGTGAAAATGCCCAGCATCAGGTAATACCCGAAGCGTTCCCACATTTCGGTGAAAAAGAGGATCATCAGTCCTTCCGGGTGTTTGTTCTTTGCCATAGTCGTTCAATTATGTTTATTGTTTTGCAATTTTTCTCTCGATGATGCTTTTCAAGAATAAACTTTTCCCAAGATACATAAAATGACATTTATTTTGTTCCCATTTTCGTTCCGAGCCGGGAAAATGATCAATGAATTCCCTTCATCATTTTTTTGAGCAAAGGAGACAGCGCCAGCAAAATGAATGCAGATGTGAATGAGGTTATAACGAGAAAATGGAACAAATGCATTTCGGGCAGAAACCGGTGCAAAAGAGTTTCCAGCATTCCGGCAAAATAGTTTGCCAGGGCCGTTGAGCCAAACCAGAGCCCCATCATAATGGAGGTTATTTTTGGCGGCGACAGTTTTGTGATCATCGACAAACCAATGGGAGAAAGGCTTAATTCGCCAAAGGTGTGCAACAGATAAACGGCAACCAGCCACAGGGGGCTGACCAACATTCCTGTTTGTGCTTTTGCATTGGCTATGCTGATAACGACAAAACCCAATCCGAGAAAAATCAGGCCAATAGAAAATTTTGCCGGGGTGTTGGGATTGGCGCGAACTGTTGAAAGCCAATTCCATAACAGCGAAAAGAGTGGGGCAAATACAATAATGGCGATAGCCCTTATCGACTGGAATGAAGTAACGGGTATTTCCCAATTACCGATCAGGAGATCGACTTTTTCGCGGGCAAAAAGGTTCAGGGTTCCTCCAACCTGTTCGAACCCGGCCCAAAAAAAGACATTGAAAAAGCACAAAACGATAATGACAATAACCCGACTCCATTGATCCTTGCTTTTCGTGTTGGTGGCAATGACCCAGAGGATGGCTGCAATACCCAAAACGGCAAAAAGAGTCGTGATAACAGAGTGGGATTGCTCGCTGATCGATGACCAGACGTTGAGGAATACAATCACAAAAACGACGATTGCCGGTGTAATCAAAAGAATATGCAACCAGTCTTTTAGCTGGAGTTGGTTATTTTGTTTCTCCTTCGTTACCCGGCCGGGGGGCAATCCGGCACAACCCAGATTGGCTGCCTGCGAAATAAACCAGACCATTCCGATCAGCATTCCGGTTCCCGCACAAGCAAAGCCCCAGGCCCATCCAACTCTTTCGCCCAGTGTTCCTGCGATCAACGGGGAGATAAACGCTCCCACGTTGATACCCATATAAAAAATGGTAAAGCCGGAGTCCCTTCGGGGATCCTTTTCGGCATACAACTGACCAACGATGGTGGATATATTGGGTTTGAAAAATCCATTTCCCATGATCAGGAAGCCTAAACCATAGTATAGAATCATCTCCCTTTGTAAAGGATCCGTTCCTGTTTCGGAAAAGGCCAGGGTAAACTGACCGGTAGCCATTAAAAGGGCCCCGATCAAAATCGATTTTCGCTGGCCAAGGAATTTATCGGCCAGGAACCCACCCAAAATGGGCGTCAGGTATACCAATCCCGTAAAGATGGCATATATTTCAAGCGCGTGGCCCCGATCCATCCCCAAGCCTCCCGAAAGTGCTGCCGAAGTCAGGTACAAAACCAAGAGGGCACGCATGCCGTAATAACTGAAGCGTTCCCACATTTCGGTAAAGAACAGCGACATTAATCCTTTGGGGTGTTTGAATCGGTTGGTCATAGAATTGGGTTATAAGTCGTTTATATGTATTTTTCTCCGGAAAGGATCCGGAAAAATGAAAAAAACCCGGATAAAAGGTATGTCCGGGTTTTCATGTAAAGGAGAAATTATTTTATCCCTTTCATCATTTTACTCAGGTAGGGTGAAATGGCAAAAAGAATAATGGCCGCCAGGAAGGTCTCAATGGCAATGAACCAGAACAATTGGATTTCGGTTCCCAGGGCGCTTTCGAGTTTAATAGAGATGGCTTTCATTTGTGAAGCCACAAAATTGCCAATGGCAAACGAACCCATCCAAACGCCCATCATGGTCGAAACCAGCTTGGCAGGCGACAGTTTCGTTACCATGGAAAGGCCGATGGGCGAAAGACAGAGTTCCCCCCAGGTGTGAATGAGGTAAACCAAAACCAGCCACAAAGGGCTTACCAGGTTCCCGTCTTTGGCAAATCCGTTGGCAATGGCCATCACCACAAAACCGGTGCTCATCATCAGCATCCCAAAGGCAAATTTTGCAGGAGTGCTTGGATTGAGGCGGCGTTTGTCGAGCCACGACCAAAGGAAGGTGAAAACAGGGGCAAAAATGAAAATGGATATGGCGTTGATTCCCTGAAAAGCCGAGGCGGCAATTTCAAAGTCGCCAATCATCCGGTTGGTATTGTCGCGGGCAAAGATGTTAAAGGTGCTTCCGGCCTGCTCAAATCCGCTCCAGAAGAATATATTGGCAACGGCCAGGATGATAATTACCCCCACCCGGCTCCATTCCGTTTTTCCTTTGGTACCCCTGGCGATGTTCAGAATCAGGTAAAGAATACCGCCGGCAGCCACGATGTTAATGATCCAGTCGCCAATCTTTTCCGGAATGGCATCCCAGCCAAATATAAAGGCGTAAACGACACCAACCATGGCGGCAACAAAAATCAGGATGCTTCCCCAGTCTTTGGCAATGAGACGGTTTCGGGTGGCTTTTACTTTTGGTGGCATTCCCAGGTTACCCAGGGTATGGCTGCGAATATAAAACCAGATGGTCCCGATCACCATGCCAATTCCGGCTGCAACAAAACCCCAGTGCCAGGCCACCTGTTCCCCCAGGGTGCCGGCAATTACTGGCGAGAGAAAGGCCCCCAGATTTATCCCCATGTAAAAGATGGTAAAGCCTCCGTCTTTTCGTGGATCATTGTTGTCGTATAATTCACCCACAATAGTAGAAATGTTGGGTTTGAAAAAGCCGTTTCCGAAAATCAGTATACCCAACCCGGCATAAAAGATCATCCTTCGCCATTCCAGA
>DAIMEA010000100.1:0-11001 GCA_036725585.1 Prolixibacteraceae bacterium
GCCCATTCCCGAGGGAGTAGCTCCGGTATTGGTGAGGTAAAACTTATCGATGGATGCCCCGTCTTCGCGGTAACAAAGCGATAAAGTGTGCATGCCTGAATCGAGGGCATATACCATGGGACTATCGTTCGACTGGTTGTGCACATCGTCCCATTGCCAGCTGCTACCGCCCACAATGCTGTTCCAGTTGATCCAACTTCCGTTGTCCACTTTTATCCAGTACGAATCGTCGTTGGCGCTTGGAACCAGTACCCTGCCCCAGATTTTGTAGTTCCCGTGTTCGGGTACAAGAAAGGTATAGGTCAGAAGATCGGCAGCCAGCCCTGATGCCGCATTGAGCGCCTGTATTCCCGGTTTAACCGACAGGTACGCATCGTTGGAACTGCTCCGCCCGCTCAGAACATCCCAGTTTTCGCCTACCTCGGTGCATTCGGCCTCGAGCCAGATGTGGGCATTGTTGTTGCTCACAACCGATATCTGTACCGTGTCGGTATTGGTGGCACCATCGTTATCGGTTACAGTCAGCACAAAAGAATGATTTCCAATGCCCAGCTTCTGTTCAAGGTCGGGTTGGGTAGAAATCTGTATGCCGTTCTGCGCCCACGAAAAGTACACAATTTCTCCGTCAGGATCATGGCTGTTGCTGCCTTGTAGAGTTACAGCCACTTCGCCCGAGCCGGTTTCATCGAAAAGTTCTTCTTCCATTTCGCCCACTGAGGCTTCCGGGGGAATGTTTCCAAATTTTCCACCCGGCGCAGAAACCGTAGTAAAAGTGGTGACACTCCGTGGTTCAATGGTAACCGAAAACGTTCCATCGGTAATGGGAAATTCCCCTTCGTTGACCATCTTTTTAACGGCAGTTGAGGTAAATCGGGACCATGTTGTTATGTTGGCATTTTCAATCGTAATATTCAGTTGCTTGCTCCCGGTGCTTCGGTTCAAAAGCACCATTACAAGGCTGGTATCGGTTTTAAAGGCCGTAATGTCGACCAGGCTCACCAGGCGATCGTCGGAGAAAATCCGTACAGCCCCCGGGCGGATAAACTTTGCATAATGAGCCAGCACATAGCCTTTGTCGGTGATATTCCCGTCGTCGGCAATCAGTCCGTAAAAGCGCCGGATATACCACCAAATATAGGCATTGAAATTGGCTTTCATGCAATCGTTAATTTCTTTTGCAACCACCAGGGCCAGGCTCCAGTCGTTGGTTTCGTTGGCATTGCTTCCCAGTAAATGTTCGGTCATCCATACTTCTTTTCCTTTTTGACGAGCCAGCGGGTAATCGGCCAGGCCTCCTCCATAAATATGCCCGCCCACGATATCCAGATTTTGGGCAGCGGCACTGTTGTTCAACAGCGGATCGGTATACGTACGCCGAAATTGAAACGACTCCGGTGCGATTACCCGGTTTTCGATATCCTGCGCATAGTTGGCCATAAAATCGAGCATCTCTCCCGATGACCAGCGGGTCCACTCTCCATAATCGGGCTCATTCTGAACAGAAATGGCAAAAAGGGGTGCTCCGTTATCGGCCATATATTGGTTAAAAGCATTTAAATGAGCTACATATTCGGCGTATTTCCCGGGATTTACCCTACGGATGCTCCCAACAGGTTCGAGCAAATTGTCGGGTGCGTTCCATGGCGAGGCAAAAACAATGGCCCCTTCGCGGAGAGCATGAAGCGCAGTAGGCAGTTCCCGGCTGAACAACGCGGGATTGGGATCGAGATGAATGCGGAGAATGCTCAGCCCCATTTCCCCCGGATCGTTGCCGAAGGCCTTATTCCGGTTGTCTTCGTTCAAATCGTTGATCCATGTGGTATGGTTCATTCCTCCAAATCCCCGGATGTTTTGAAAAATTGAATCCGGATCGATAATTATGTTTTGTGCATGTACGTTTCCAACTTGCAGAAAAATTATCACCAATCCTGTTATAATGATAGATACTCGTTTATCGGTCATTCCTCTTTTTTTAATTGAAAAACAATATACTCTTGTCACTTTGCATTGCGGATTAATCGAACATAGAAAATTCCTCCGGCCGTGTTTCCCGGGAGGGGATGGAAACTCAACGTGATTTTCTTTTTACCTTCCAGCATGGAAACCGGAATAGGATAAGTCACATTCCTGAATTCCTGCACCTTCCATTTTTCGCGGGTATTTTCCGTTGCCAACCGTTCATTGTCGATTCGTAATTCGAACGTACGCGGGCTGTTTTCGTTTCCCCAATAACGAACCATCAGGGATAAGTTGCTTTCTCCCTCTGTCCTTAATTCATAGCTAAAGAATCCTCCGTCGCGGGCATCGCGCCAAAACTCGTTCATATAATTTCCGCTGCCCGAGCGCTCTGCCTTCATAAAATGATCGGCCTCGGGTTGTTGCTGACCGGGTTGCACATGGTCGACGGTACGTTCTTCGAGCCGGAGTTTTTCTGCTTCCAAAAGAGCAATCGAATCGAGAACGTGTTGATACCCGGTCTGGGTCAGTCCCATCCAGTAGATCATGTATCGAGAATCATGAATGGAAAAAAAAGGCTCGAATTCAATCGGCCGGATGCTGTTAACCCAATTTATTCCGGGTGCTGTAAAATGAAGCGCTTTCCCTTCAACCGGAATGACTTTGGCTGCTATTTCCGAACGGTCATCTTCGACAAGAATCGGGGCATCATTTACCGGCAACATCTTTCCTCCGGCTATATGCTCCCATCGACCGCTGCCTGCAAGCAAACCCTTTAGATCCTCACTGCCGGTTTTTGCACCCAAAAGTATGGGGCCATGCATGAATGCAAGGTACGAAGGTACGTTGGGAAGTTCCTCGATAGTTGTTTGCATGGGCAAACGGATTTCAACATAGTCGCCCTTCTTCCATTTACGGGTAACAAAAACATAACTCGAAGGCGCATGGGTTATCTCCTGTTTTTGCCCGTTAACCCTTATTTCCATTTTTCCTTTTCCAACCCAGCCCGGATAACGGATACCCAAACTGAAAGTGGCGTTGCCTTCTGTAATACGCAAGCGGGTTTTTTCTTCATACGGGAAAGTAGTTTCCTGAATTATTCGTATTCCTTTTTCCTTCCACGTCAATTCCGAAGGAATAAACAGGTTCAGATAAAGCGAATCATTGCGTTGGCTGTAGATGAATGCCCCGTATTTCCCATGGTTTTCCATTCCGGTACCCACGCAGCACCACATGGCTTCGTTCGGTGCCGAATAAACCCGGTAATGCCGGGGGCGGGCGGGTGTGAAATACACATAGCCCCCATGTTCGGGATGCTGGGTCGAAAGGATGTGGTTATACAAGGCACGCTCGTAAAAATCGGTGTATTTTGCTTCGGGACCCATACGGAACAAACCCTCGGTAAGCTTCAACATGTTGTTCGTATTGCACGATTCGGGACCTTCTACCGAGTGAATGTAATCGATGCAGGACGATGCAGGCGGAAAAAATTCCCTTCGGCTGTTTCCTCCAAAAGCCAGACTCCGGTTTTCGCTTACCGTCTCCCAGAAATACCGGCCAGCCCTTTCGTATTTTTCGTCGCCGCACACTTCAGCAATTCGTTGAAAACCGACGGCTTTGGGCACCTGGGTATTGGCGTGCTTGTTATCCAGGTTGTCGATACCCTCCGAGAAAGGATTGAGCAGTTGTTTGTGGGAAAAGCGTTTGGCGGCTGCCAGGTATTTTTCGTTGCCCGACATACGATAGGCATCGGCCAATACTTCGTTCATTCCTCCGTGTTCGCTGCCCAGCATTTGTTCCATTAGCGTATCACTAAGTGATGCTGTAAGATCCAATGCCCAGTCGCAAAAGTTCAGAAAAACGCCTTTTGCCTTTTCATTGCCTGTGTACAACCAGGCATCGCGAAGTCCGGCATAGGTCTTATGAAGATTGTACCAGGGAACCCAGTATTTCCATATGACAGATATATTACCTGACTTGATTTCCGGCCATAACGAACCACAGTCGGGAACTCCGCCAAGGTATCCTTTTCCCCATTCGGGGTATCTTTTGACATTGGCTTCCTGGCAAATAGCTAACTCATCCACCATGTATTCCATCCGTTTCTGGAGTTCTTCCTTCCCGGTAGCAGCATAGTGGATTGCCATAGCCGATAAATAATGACCGCAGGTATGGCCGTCTAGTCCATCGCTTTCCCAGTTCCCATATTTATCGGCCTTTTGCGATAATCCGGCGGTACTTCGAAAAGGAGCCAAAAAACGATCAGGATTGTATTGTAAAAGCGTTTCGACATTTAAATCCTGCGCATGTTTAAAGGGTCCATCCAATAACCGGATATCGGATAAAGGAAACATGTTGGGATATAATTTATCCTGGGCCCCGGCAGGAGAAATCCAGAGAATTCCCAGCAGGATCCATCCGGATAGAGAAAGGGTTGTTTTCACCATACAATTCATCTATTTTCATCCATCAAACCCAAGGTTCCATGGATAACAATATTTTCAAATCGGGTTATATGTATTTGTTTATGAACCCGTTTTCTAAAAAACAGATTTCCGTTAATAGAAAGAACCTTAGTACTTCCGTGCCAGTTCAATCAACTTTTCGACAACGGGTTTGGGCTGGTTTTCCCTGTCGAACAAAAGCGGATAATCCGTTCTGCCCCGTACAGGAAATCCATTTTTCCACGACAGGCCATCGTTGACGCCCCAAAGGGTAACCCGGGAAACGACATCATCATGTTCCAAAAAGATTTTGAAAAAATCGAGATAGCGTTGCTCAAAAGCAGTATTAACAGAGTCGGGGAGCCCGTTGGTATAGGGATTCAATTTCTCTTTGTATTCGAAATTGGCCGAAATGTCGGCCCCGATCCGGAAGTCGGGCATGGGTAATACCGAGATATCCATTTCGGTAATCATCACTTTTACGCCTAGAGCGCCGAAAGCTTCCACGCTTTTTTCAAATTCTTCCAGGTCGGGATAATCGAGTCCCACATGGCATTGCATCCCGATTCCGTCGATTTTCACGCCTTGTTCCTGCAGTTTTTTTACCATAGAAACCACGCCCTCGCGTTTCCCTGGGAGGAACATCGAATAATCGTTATAATACAGTTCTGCATCCGGATCGGCTTCGTGGGCAAACTGAAAGGCCAGCCGGATAAAATCCGCTCCCAGAATTTGGAAAAAACGGCTTTTTCGAAAGCTTCCGTCGTCGTTGATGGCCTCGTTCACAACATCCCATCCTTTCACTTTTCCTTTATATCGACCAACCATGGTGAAAATATGATTCTTCATCCGTTCAATCAAAACTTCGGGTAATACTTCATTTCCAAGACTGTCGCGAAAAAACCAGCGGGGTGCCTGGGAATGCCAGATGAGCGTATGACCCGTAACAAAAAGCTGGTTTTGCATACCGTATTCGACAAAGCGATCGGCCAGTTCGAAATTGAATTCCCCCTCGTTGGGCTGCATCGGGCCGCTCTTCATACAGTTTTCGGCAACGATGGCATTGAAATGTTCGTTCACAACCGCAAGCGAAGCAGTGTCCCGCCCCAAAATTTGCGGCGTATTCAAAGCGGTTCCAATGTAAAACTTTCCTTTATACGCATCTTTAAGTGTAGTGGGTTTGTTGCAACCTACAAAAGGTAATAATGCGAGCAGAACAAAAACGGGAGCCAAGGTCCCAGAGATATAAACTCTTTTCATAATAGTACTATTTTTCATTTGGTTATACATTCACATTTCTATCTGCAGATCATGTTACTCTGGGGCGCTCCCAGATAACTGGGTTTCAATCCACCGGTATCAATCATTATTTTTTGCAACACGATGCCCGGTTCCAAAACCCGGAAACGCAAAAGGTGCATTCCTTTTGTATCGATTTTGTGCTTTGTTTTTGTCTCATTAATCCGGTTGGCTTGCCAACGATTGATTTCCCAGGTATAGTTCCCGTTGAAATTCACAATCTGTTCTTTGCCTCTATCGAACGAAACGGCATAGCGCAAACCTTTGTTGGCATTAAAATTCAATGTGGGCGATAAAAGTACCGTTACTTCGAATTCACCGGTCGTTTCGAACTGAATGGCATATTCGAGGTACACCGAATCGCCGGGTTCCGGGTAGGCATTTTGTGGAAAAGTACTAACGGCCGACAAGGTCTTTCCCAAACCAGGGATTACCTCCCAGGTTATTTTGTCGGTTCCTTTTGCCCGACAAAAATTCTCGGCTTCGATCGAGACATAGCCATCCGCTTCCCGGAAAACACGCTCCGATACGGGTATTTCGGGCACTTCCACCCGAAGGGTTTGCGGTATAACCAGCCTTCTGGGTTCGGCCCACGAACGATAGCCAATGCGAATCTGATCCATCATGTGTGACCACTTCCCTCCAGCAATGCTTTCATTATAGTGACGGGTAAACCGGGCATCCCGTTGAAAACATTCCTCAACCACATCGGCCCAGTAGTTGGCTTCGGGATGGTTTTCGGCTGCCCGTTTTTTATTCATTGCCAGGGCATAATACATATCGTACAGGTTCGAAGTGGCATTGGCCGGGAACAAAACCAGTTGATCGAACGCATCGCGATATTTATCTTCCATGAAATTGTAAACACGCAAAGCGTCGAAAGCCAGGTCGCGGTACTCGTTCCGAACCCGTTCGAATTCGTTGTAATGATCCAGGCTATATGTTTTGTCATCAAGCAGTTCGGGTGTAACGCGATGATTGTATTTTGTGTAGAGATCCAGGATCCGTGCGGCTTCTTTCGCATTATTTTCGCCAAACTGCCGGGCACACCATGTTTCGGTGTAACGATCAACACTTGAAGCTGTGAACCGATCGGGATCCCAGGCCATATCGAGAAAGAAACTAATGGGAAATTCCATGGGTTTGATATCGCCAACGTTCAAAACCCAAAGCCGGTCGACTTTATGGGAATAGGCTAAATTCATCTGCTCCCAGATTCGAGAAATCTGGCTCACATTCAACCATTTGGAAGATCGAGGTCCCCCAACATAATCAACATGGTAATAAATACCGTATCCGCCTTTTCGTTCGGGTGCATGAATATCGGGCAGCTTCCGAAGGTTGCCCCAATTATCGTCGCAAAGCAACAGGGTCACATCATCGGGAACACGCATGCCTTTATCGTAATACTCCTGCACTTCTTTATACAAGGCCCAAACCTGGGGTACTTCTTCCGCTTTTTTCCCGCTGGTTTTTTGAATAATTTCCCGTTGGTCGGCGATAATTCTTTCCAAAAGTTCAATATTGCTTTCTTCGCTCATGGGCTCATCGCCATCACCCCTCATGCCAATTGTCACCAATTGTTCGAAATGCTGATTGTTCTTGTATCCTTCCGTCCAAAAATCGCTCAATACTTTTTTGTTTTTCGTATAATCCCAGGGTCCCGAGCCGTACCGATGCCATTCGGCCTGCGCACGGCACATGGGTTCGTGGTGCGAAGTACCCACAACAATGCCCATTTCATCGGCCAATGGAGCTGATTTCGGATCATCGTCGAAGAGGGATCGCCCCCACATGGCCGGCCAGAGAAAGTTTCCTTTTAAACGGAGGATCAATTCAAAAACATGGCCATAAAATTCGCTGTTGAATTTACCAAATTTTTCGTGAACCCAACCCGAAAGAGCAGGCGCCTCATCGTTGATGAAAATGCCCCGGTATTTTACTTTAGGCCCGTTAAAAAGATAACGCCCTTTTTTAATATAAATGCGTTCCTGCTGTACAATGGGCACATCGGCCCAGTAATACCAGGGCGAAACACCCATTTTTTCCGACAAATCGTAGAGCCCATAAATTGTGCTCTGTTTATCGCTTCCAACAATGACCAGGGCTCGATCAATTCCGGGAAAAGGATTCTCTACAGTTTCAATCAGAAATGCTTCCCACTTTCCTTTGATTTCCGACACATCGATTTTCCGATCATCGACAAGTTGGGCAATGAGAGAACTTTTATCGAGAGACCCCACAACGACAATAGCTTGTGTATCGCCCGGCTGGTCAAACAGGATGTTGGGTTCACGCTGGGTTACCCGGCCAATATCTGTTTTTAAGTTATCCAGCGCAAGAATAATCCCTGCATGATCGTTTCTGTCGACCAGCAAAAAAGGAATGCTTTCCGGTGTGGAGAGAGCAAAATCACCGTTCCCTGGTTCAGAAATTACAACATAAGAATGATCGCCGGCAAAAGCGAAAATGGGCAATCCCACTCCCGAAACAAACAACATTCCCGCTAAGAGAAAGTTCAGCAGGCAGTTAATCTCTTTGGATTTCCTTCGTGTCATCGTAGTTACGTCTTTATTCGATGTACTTTTCACCTAGGGTCATTCGAACAGGGTGGGGTCAACCGGCTTAAATAAAAACGATGAAAAGTGGTAAAGGCTCTTTTTCCATACTTCGAAATCATGACCGCCCCCAGGGATAATATAGTATATGTGGGGAACCGTATTATTGGTCAGATAATCTCTTGTGCGTTGTGTAAATCCCTTCAATCCGTCGTTATCACCACAGGAAAGGAACAGCAAATTTAACTGCCCTTTTACTTTCTCCGGGTCGGGGATCAATTCCTCGGGTCTTTTTGTATTGGGAGCCGAAGAAAAGCCGCCTACCCAGGAAAAACGGCCGAGGTTTCCCAGCCCAAAATTGAGCGCCTGGCCCCCACCCATCGATAAACCAGCAATAGCCCTGTAGTCGCGTTCCTTTTTTACCCGGTATTTCTTTTCAACAAAAGGTATCAGATCGTTCAATAGATCCTTTTCAAAATCGGCAAAAGCCTGTACTTTATCGGGAGCCATAATATTGCCAACAGCCCTGTCGTTTTTCATGGCCCGTCCGTTGGGCATTACCACAATCATGGGTTCAATTTTCCCTTGTGCATACAAATTATCGAGAATGATGTGAGGCACTCCACCATTGAACCACTCTTTTTCGTCGCCGCCAATCCCGTGTAACAGGTAGAGTACCGGGTACGGTTTCTTCTTTGAATACCCGGGTGGAGTATAAATCAGCGCCCTGCGTTTTGTTTCCACGGTTTTTGACTTGTATATCACTGTATCAATTGTTCCGTGGGGAATGGCATCGTTCCACCGATCAAAATCTTCCGGAACAATATCGGCATTAATCTGTGAAATGACCGAACTACGATCCCCCTGAGCATAGGTTAGAAAGCCTAAAGCAAGAATCCCCCAAGAAAAGAATAATAATCGTCGCATATTTCTATAAATTATTGTTGTGTTTGCCCGAAATCATTCCGATGCCTTTTGTCTGCTTGTTGCGGGCAATTTCCCGAAAAAACTGAACCATCTTGTTGATGTACTCATCGGTATGAACCCCCAGACCGTGTTGACCTCCCGGAACGAGAATGAATTCACTGCGAATTCCCTTTTGCTGTAAAGCATTGTATAAGATTTCACTTTGGCAATGAGGAACCAAAGGATCGTTATCGCCGTGGATAATCAGAAAAGGAGGATCGGCTTCATCGACATAGGTAACCGGATTGGCTAAAGCACAACGCTCTTTATGATCCTGGATGGCCCCGCCAATCAGACCCGATTCAGGAGAATTGGGCGAATCATGATTCATTTGGCTTCCGCACGAATCCATAAGCAAAAAATGGGTTGGGCCAAACCAGTCGACCACTGCATCGACCGAACTGCTGTATCCGGAACATTGGCCTACAGCACCTTCCAGGTCGGCGGTTTCAGTCCCGGGAGAATATGTTCCAACACCACCTGTTGTTCCAGCCAGGGCTGATAAATGCCCCCCGGAAGAACTGCCGGTGATGCCCACAAATGATGTATCGATTTGAAATGATGCAGCATTTGCCCGTAAAAAGCGAACGACAGCTTTAATATCATTAATCTGAGCCGGGAAAATGGCATCTTTGCTCGATTGGTGATTGGGCATGGCCACAGCAAAACCGGAATAGAGAAGAGCTTTCCCCAGACTGGGATAATCGACACCCTTAAGGTTATTGCCATACCAGGCGCTTCCATAAACAACGATCACGACCGGATAATCTGGCTGCTCCCTTTCCGGGAGGTACAAATCCATCCGGTGATAAATCAGGGTATCACCGGCATAATTCAGGTCTTTCCAACTTTTTGAATGCTGGCAAAAACCCGGGATTGTCGTAAGCAAACATAGGAAAAGGAAAACCAATCGCATCCAAAATGATGGATCCGATCCGTTGATCAATGGATGAGTAAAAAGTATTCTCTTTCGCATGGCTCAATCGGTTCCGTTTGTTGATGTAAATGTACGGTATCCGATTCAGCCCGGGTTTTGAAAATAGATAAACCATTTCTAAAATTGGATAATTATGAACAAACAGGGAAAAGAAAATAATTGTTTTTGCGAAACAAACAGAAAATGACCGAAGGGAGGGATGTTGGTTTTTGCCAATCGCAACATGAAGCATTCAATCAAAACGGATTGCTTCATCCGGGCTGTTCGGTTATCTCGGTCGTGGTTTTTCCGAAATGCTTTTTGAAAACGGTACAAAAATAACCCAGGTTCGAATATCCGCACATTTCGCTCACAGCGGTGACGTTGTATTTTTTGGTCTGAAGTAGTTCCAGGGCGTAGTTCATCCGCAACGTTTTGATAAAATCGGAAGGGGAAAGGTCGGTCAGGGTTTTCACTTTTTTGTATAACAACGAAGAGCTGACGTTCATTGCCGATGCAAATTCCTCTTTGTTAAAATTGGGATTGGCCATGTTTTCATGGACTACCTCCAACGTTTTCTTCAAAAAGAAGTCGTTGTGCTCATTGGCCAAAATCGACTCATTGTCCGGAACTTTGATCAGCCTTAATGTTTTTTGCCGAACCGATTCCCGGTTCCGAATGATGGTTTTGATCTTTTGTTTCAGCAGAGCCAGGTCAAAGGGTTTGGTTAGATAATCGTCGGCACCGAGACCCAGACCTTGCATCTGCTCCCCCTTTCCGGAAAGAGAAGTTAACAACACAACCGGGATGTGGGATGTTTCGAAAGTCGATTTCATCAGACGGCACAGTTCAAAACCATCCA
>DAIMEA010000101.1:0-10957 GCA_036725585.1 Prolixibacteraceae bacterium
GAAAAGGGTGACGCGAATGCCCATCGAGTCGGCCAGATACCGGTACAACGCTTCTGTTTTGGAGGGATTGTCGGGGGTATCGATCATGAGCGCCTCCCCGTTTTCGATGTACAGAAGACCATTGGACGAATAGCGGCCATATTGTTCCGTGTTGGTAAACGATTCGTGCACGTAAAAGCCCGGGGCAATCTGGTGCAACAGCACATCGTTGTCGACGACAAGGGTGGCTGCCGATTGGGAAAAAACCGTCGAAGAGAATAAAATTCCAAAGAAAAGAAAACCCATTTGTTTCATGAGAATGCGGATTTACGAATAAGAATACGAACGGAAAGAAAAGAAAAATATTGCACCCGTCTTCATTTGTTATTCGCATGTTCGTATAAATTCATCCAATACGGTCACAAGCAGAGCAACGAGGCACGGATAAGAAATCTGAATTTTTCCTCGATCATAGGTCTTTCCGGGGAATGGCAAAAACACTAATTTTGTATGGATGGATATTTTTATTTTATCATGATACAAATATCTTCGTGGCATGAATTTTTTTCTAGCATCAGCTTGTTGCTTAATGGGTTTTATGTGGCCGTTGTAGCTGTCATTGTTTTGCTGATCATCCTGGAAAACCGAAGTCCCATACGTTCGGTCAGCTGGATTTTGGTAGTTACCCTGGTTCCGTTACTGGGAATCGTGCTTTACTTTTTTTTCGGGCAGCAATACCGGAAGCAAATTCTGGTTTCGATCAGGGCTTTACGTTTTCGGAAAAGAGTGAAACTACTGGCCGAGGAGCAATTGAAGCAACTTTCGAGAATCCGCCTTACCGATGTGGATCCCCGTCTTGCAGAGAAGAAGGACATCATGGCTCTGTTGTTGCGAAACGACCGGGCTTTTCTGAGCCGAAACAAAGAAGTTTGTCTTTTAAACAACGGAAGCGAGACCTTTCCGGAACTGATCCGGTCCCTTAAGACTGCGCGCCATCACATCCACATGGAATTTTACATTTTTAATTTTGATGTCATTGGGCGGGAAATCTTTTCTATCCTTAAAGAAAAGGCAAGACAGGGAGTCGAAGTTCGGATTATTTTCGACAGCGTGGGAAGCGCCAGGGTCCCCCTGAAAATAAAGCGGGAAGCCCGGGAAGCAGGGATCCGGCTTCGAAGTTTTCAGAAAGTGATTTTTCCCTTGCTTTCCTCTCATGTGAATTACCGGAACCATCGAAAAATAATTGTTATTGACGGAAGCATCGGCTTTACCGGGGGCTTGAATATTGCCGACCGTTATGCCGAAGAAGGCAAAAATTTTTGGCGCGATACCTTTGTAAAAATTGTGGGGCGCTCGGCCGCTGCTCTTCAGGCCATTTTTATCAACGACTGGTTTTATGTTTCGAAGGAGAACATTTACCACGATCGTTATTTCACCGAAGAAGAGGAAGGAACACAGAACCTGACCCAGATTCTTTCGAGCGGGCCCGATTCCGACTGGCAGGCTATTTCCCAGTTCTATTTCAGCGCCATCACCACAGCCCGCAACCGGGTGTACATCGTAACACCCTATTTCATTCCCAACGAAGAACTATCGTTTGCCTTAAAAGCGGCCGCCTTACGGGGGATCGATGTACGCATACTAATCCCTTCGATATCGGATACAATCGTTTCCCACTGGAGCAGTTTGTCGTACGTAAACGAAATGATCCGGGCCGGCGTAAAAATGTATCGGTACAATAAAGGATTCTGCCATAGTAAATTGCTCATTGCCGACGAAGTTCTTTCCTCCGTAGGATCGGCCAATTTTGATTACCGGAGCCTGGAAACCAACTTTGAAGTATGTGCTGTCTTTTACGACCCAAAAATTACCGCCGAGCTAACCCGGCATTTTTTCATCGATTTGAGCACATCAACCCAAATTACCTCGCAGGAATGGAAAAAACGAGGTTGGGCTAATAAGCTGGCTACATCGTTAGCCCGTCTGTTTGCTCCACTTATGTAAGGAAAGCAGCCGTTTACAAAAAAAGTGTTTTTTTCAATGTTCCGAAAATGCGTATGCTTGATTTTGTTCTTAAATTTGTCTGTAATCGAAAAACAAATTTAACCTCGGCATGTTCGATAAACAATTCAGGATGAACAATAACATGCATTATTCATCTCAATTTTAAACAAGGACGGATATGAAAAAAATTATTTTTGCAGGAGCGCTTTTCCTTGCTTTTGCTTTTACCGGATGCAACAAGGATACCGAAGAAATCAACCCCGAACGGATGAAACTCATCGACCGGATGGAGAACCTTGATGTTCCCGAACCGATTAAGAACAGCTCCAACCCCAATGCCCAGCAGGTTGTGGAATATGTGAACAGCGTGAAAAGTGTTAGCGGCTTTTTCTCCTGGTTTGATGTGCCGGAAGATGCCCGCCGTGAAAACACGAAAGCAACCAGCGAGGTATACACCTGGTCGTACGAGGGCACCACGGTTTGGGAAACCCTTACCGAAACAGCCACGGCCTACAAATGGCTTATTGAAGTAAATGAAGGCGCTGGGCGGAAAAAACTGGCCGAAGCCGAAGAAATGAAAGACGGCTCCGAAGGTTGGATGAAAATTTACGACTACCAGAACGACGAGGCCCTGATCATGACGTATTACTGGACTTTCGACGCTGCCGGGAACTGTGTTATGACCCTCGAATTCACCGATGGCACCTTGAAATACGAATCGAAAATCAATGTGGATGAATCGGGAGAAGTCCGTTACTGGATGGATGAAGTATTGTTTTACTACTTCCAGTGGAACACCGACGGGAGCGGTTCCTATTCGATGTACGACGAAACAGGCGCCGAAGTTATGACCGAATCGTGGTCGGTTGATGATTTGTAAATCATTGATATGGTAAATGCATACGCCCGGTTTGCCTTATTGGAGACCGGGCTTTTTGTTGCCTGTATGCAAAACCGTTGTCAAATTGCGAAGCGGATCGAAGAAAAGGGTATCTTGCTGAAAATTGTTCGGAAGACAACATGAACGATCGTTTAAAATGAAATTATTTTCGTTTTATTCGTTTCTCGAAACGATAATTGTTGCAGGCCTTCACCCGCTTCAAATTCATGCGATGACCCTGCGCTATCGATACCATAACCGAAATATTTTTTAAGATGAGATTAAGTCTGTTCCTTTTTTTTTATTTAATCCTGAGTGCAAGCTTGTTTGCACAATACGTCGATGCAAATAAAAATGGCACAATGGATCCCTACGAAAATCCCCAGGCCGGTATTGAAGAAAGAATTGAAGATTTGCTGACCCGGATGACCCTCGATGAGAAAATTGCCCAAATGAAATCGATCAGCAATATTGAGCTCGACAACCAAAAAGGCGACATTGCAGAAAATGCCCTGATTAATAGTGAACTGATCAATGGTTTGGGGCAACTAAGCCGGTCGGGAGAAGATTTGCTCCCCGGGCAAACTGTGGAAAAAATAAACAGGCTTCAAAAATATTTGCTGGAGAAAACACGGCTGGGCATACCTGCGATCATCCATGAAGAGTGCTTGCACGGGGTTATGATGGAAGAAGCCACCATTTTTCCCCAGCCCATAGCACGGGCCAGCTCCTGGGATGTAGTACTGGAAGAAGAAGTGGCCTCTGCTATTGCTAAAGAAACCCGGAGCAGGGGATCCAATCTGGCGCTGACCCCGAATGTCGACCTGGCACGGGATCCCAGGTATGGCCGCACCGACGAGACTTTTGGCGAAGATCCCTATCTGACCTCCCAAATGGCCATAGCCCTTGTTTCCGGTTTCCAGGGGAGGAACTACCTTATCGGTAACGACCATATTGCCTCCACCCTGAAGCATTTCGGGGCATCGGGCCAACCCTTCGGAGGATTAAACCATGCGCCCAATTATCTGAACGAACGAAGCATGCGCGAAGCCGATCTGGCCCCTTTCCGGGCGGCTGTGGAAAAAGCACAAGCGGCTTCTGTTATGGCGGCCTATGTTGAATACGATGGTATTTCGTGCCACCTGAATCCCTGGTTGCTCACCGACCTGCTCCGAAACGAGTGGGGTTTTAACGGCATCGTGGTGTCCGATTACAATGCACTAAACCATGTTGTTGAACTTCATCACACGGCAGCCAGCCTTGACGAAGCAGCCAAAATGGCGGTAGAAGCCGGATTAGATGTGTACCTGCCTAATTTTTCGGCGTTTAAAAATCTAAAATCAATGGTGGAAAATGGGGAACTTGATGGCAAATACATCGATCGCTCTGTTCGTAATGTGCTGCGGCTTAAGTTCCGTTTGGGCTTGTTTGAAAACCGTTATGCCGATGCCGGATATGCTCAAAAAGTGAACCATTCCGACGACCATAAAGCCATTGCCTTAAAAGCAGCACAGGAATCCATCGTTTTGCTGAAAAATGAAAACAACACACTTCCCATTGATCTGGACAAAGTACAATCCATTGCTGTAATCGGCCCCAACGCGAAACAGGTCTATTTCGGAGGATACTCCACCCAATTGAGCCAAAAGCGGGGAGTGAGCATTTTCGATGGCATAAAAAACTATGTGGGCGACAAAGTTGCCGTTCATTATTCCGAAGGATGTAAAATCCATTTGGGCGATGGGTACTGGAGAAATCCTGAGGTTGAATTGAATGCAGAAGATTCCGATCGGGCGATGATTCAGGAAGCGGTTGAGGTAGCCAAACAATCGGATATAGTGGTACTGGTTATTGGCGAAACACCCCGGATTTGCCGCGAGAGTTTTGGCGTCCGGATTGGCGACAGACATGATCTAAACTTGTTCGGAAGACAACAGCTACTGGTTGATGAAATACAGAAAACGGGCATACCTCTCATTGTTTACCTCATGAATGGAAGGCCACTGAGCATTGTGAAAATTAAGGAAGAGGTTCCGGCAATCCTGGAGGGGTGGTATATAGGCGAAGAAACAGGGAATGCCGTAGCGGACATTCTTTTCGGAAAAGTGAATCCTTCCGGAAAATTGCCCATTTCTTTTCCCCGTTCGGTCGGACATTTACCCTCATATTACAACAAAAGGCCCTCGGCCCTTGTGAACCGATATGTTTTGGAAAAAAACGAACCTTTGTTCCCATTCGGGTTCGGATTAAGTTATACCCACTTTGTTTATTCCAACCTTGCACTGGAAAAAAATACAATACGCAAGGATGAACGTACTTTGGTACAGGTTGAGATTACCAATACCGGAGATTATGATGGGAAGGAAGTTGTTCAGATGTATATCCGCGATCAGATCAGCTCGGTTTCCCGGCCGGTGTTGGAATTGAAAGGATTTACAAAAATAGCTTTAAAAAAGGGGGAATCAACACTTGTTTCCTTTCCCATTACCCCCGAAACCCTGCAATTCTTCGACAGAAAACTGCAGGAAGTGGTTGAGCCCGGGAAATTCACCATTTTTGTCGGACCCGATTCCGCCCATTTGCTGTCGGTAGAATTACTTGTTATTGAATAATGGCTGCAGAAGGACGATCGAAAATGTTTCTTCAAAAAAATCATTGTTGTCCGGGGAAAACAATCGCCTTTCCCCTGTTCTGTCGATCCTTTCATCCGGGGGCGCTTTATGCTGTATGTTATCCTGGGGAAGGTTGTACGTTTATTGTTCGACTGCATACAAAAAGCGAGGCCTTCGGGAATGAAGGCCTCACAAAATTACTAATGGCAGGGTAAACGAAAAACAATATATGAAGGGGTTCATATATTTATTCCCAATCAGGCCAAATGGTTACCGGTTTTTGTGTTTTTTTCGCGGATTTAACTCCCGGGCGACAAAAGCACAATCGCCAAAATAATGACCAGAATGACAACCAGGGAAACAAAAAAGACAATCACACCCATCCGGTATCGCTTGTTCGATTTAACCAGCTTATTGACCGACTGGATCTTGTTTATTTTGTTAACCATTTTTTTTAGTGCCATCTGGTCCTTGACAATATAATCGTAGGCGCCATACTTCATCGTGTTGATGGCGACATCGATATTGTCCTGGCCTGATAAAAAGATAAATTCAATATTGGGGTTTTGTTCTTTGGCTTTCTTTAAAACGTCAATACCATTCATACCATCCAAAAGAAAATCCTGGATGATGATGTCGGGGTTTCGATATAGGTTGTTGATGGCATCTTCACCGGAATAAAAAGGCATTACATTCGTAAATTTATTGGATTTCAGATAGCTGACAATTAATTTATTGTAGACCCGGTTATCCTCTACTACGAAAATTAATGAATTGTTTGCGTCTTGCATGGTATTCACAGTGTACAGAATAAAATCGTTTTGTCTGTTGATTTTCCGAAATTACATTAAAAATCCAAACAGTCCATCTAAATTAACAAATTTTTCAATAGAGAAGGTACATTCTTCCTTGGAAAAAAAATATTTATGTTTATCCATAAAGCATCCGGCAGCAAGGATGTTTATCCGTTGAAATCATCCTTTTACCGGCATATTCCGGCAAACGACACTTCTTTCTGTTGCAGACGAATTATTTATGGATTAGCTTTGTAGCTACAATTCATTTTTGAGTTGAATGGATTTATAAATTTGCAGCAACCATGAAAAAAACCCTGACCATCCATATCCACGGGATGGTTTTTCATATGGAAGAGGATGCGTACGATAAACTAAAAACCTATCTGACGAATGCTTCGGAGCGCTTTGCCTCTTTCGAAAACAAAAACGAGCGACGGGACAATTTAGAGGCCCGTGTAGCAGCGCTCTTTTCGGAACAGGTTTCCCGGGAATATCCGGTAGTCGATCTTCTGTTGGTCGACCGTGTGATCGAACAAATAGGCGATCCGGAACAATTTACCCGTGAATCCCGGAGCCAAAGCCCGGAGGGTGAAAGGAAAACGTACCCGACGGAGGAGCCCATAACGAAACGGCTTTACCGGGATCCCCGGTCCCGCTTTATCGGGGGTGTTTGTAGCGGCTTAGCTCATTTTTTCAACCTCGACCGATCGCTGATCCGGATTCTTTTCGTGCTTGCGTTCCTGTTTACTTCGGGAATTGTGCTCTTTGTTTATGTTGTTCTGTGGATTGCCGTACCCATTGCCCGCACCGACAAACAGTTTCTCGAAATGCATGGACGGCCTGTTCCTCCCGGTTCCGGGCCTAGAGAGGGGGCACAAAATCGATCCGAACCGTCGTATCGTCGGGAATCGTACCGAAACACTTCCCAAAACGATCGTTCAAACGCAACATATGTCCACGAACCGACAAAAGAGAAAAACGGGTTGGTTCAATTCCTGGGAGCCGTTCTTCTTGTTATCGGGCTCCTTTCTTTGGCTGGATTGATTTTCGGGCTATTAACCGGGTCAAAGGTATTTGCATTGTTGCCGGGTTTTGTTCCGGCATGGGAACACGAACTTCCGTTTCGTTTTTTCGTTACCCGCGAGTTATTGGATACCCTTCTGTTTTCGGTCTTCCTGATCACCGGAGTTCCCATTCTCTTGTTGTTGTATGCCGGATCCAAAATGCTTTTTTCTTATCCATCGAACAACAACGCTATTTTGCTTACAGCCCTTGCATTGTGGCTGGCCGGCATCATCATCGCCGCCGGATCTGTTGCAGCCCACGTTTCCCGGTTTAACAACCAGGCCCATATTGAGGAAATGTATGGACCTGACCTTTCCGGCGACACCCTGTTTCTGCAAATTAACTCCGATTGTGCTCTGGGTCGTTTCCCGGTCCGGACAGAAATAAATCGGGTGAAGGTATTGGACCGTGGAAGCGATGAACTTTGGGTTGCCGAGCCCACACTTACGGTTCAAAAGAGCAGAAACGATCGCTGGGAACTGGTCGTACGAAAATCGTCCCGGGGCAAAAACAAGGAAGTTGCCCGGATTCAGGCCGAAAACGTGAATCCCGGATTTCAATTCGAGGGAGATCAATTCATTATCGATCCTGTATTTGAAATCGGGGATACCCGGCGATGGCAAGAACAGGAAGTTTTGCTTACACTACGGGTGCCCGAAGGGAAGGTGATCTTTATCGACGAAAACATCCTTCCCCTATTGACCGATATCCATAACCAGGACAACTACTGGAAGGGCGATATGGGCAACACATTCTGGATGATGGGGCCCGATGGCCTTGAAAAAGGGGCAGAATCTGCAGATCCTGCAACACTCGATGATTGATCTTTACCCGACGAAAAATATGTAATAATAATAAAATGAACATACTGGTAAAAATTGGCGCAATAGCAGCCATCCTGCTCGCATCTTTCAGCACTCAGGCAGGGAGTAAATCCGAAAAAATCTACCAGCGATTTGCCGGCTCCGAAGGGGTGACAACACTGGGCTTTTCCCATTCAGCAATAGAACCCATCGAGTTTTTTCTCGACCGCGAAACCCGAAAAGTGATCTACCGTATGGAGCGAATCCGTTTTATGCTTTATCAGGAAGAAAAAGGCCGATTCCGGTCCGAACAGGTTTTCGACCGCATCACCGGGGATCTGAAGGGAGGCCGCTATTTCGAAATCGATCCCGACGAAATCGACTCCTCATCCGATCCGTTCGATTTTGACGAGGATGAAGTGAAAATGATCGGGCACGGGAAACGACAAAAAATGGATGAGGTTCATTTCGTCATCAACGATCGGGACTATTGCATCCTGGTTTCTTTTTATGGCGATATTTCGGTCGAAGACCTGAAAGAATGCGCCCGCTTTGGAAAATCGGCCCACCGTACGTTCCAATAATCCAAACAATTCCCTGTGCTTTTTATATCGTTTGGCGAACAAAACGTCAGCCTTTTTATTTACTTTGAAAAAAATTTTCGAAAATAATGATAACCGTTATTCTTTTTTTGGTGAACCTGATCCGGACCCTCCTGGTCCTGTTAATCCTTGTATTTCTGGTTCGATGGCTGATCCGGCTCTTTACGCCCAGTCATCAAAATTCGCGTGAAGGGGCGCCCCAAAATGCCCGGGAGGGAGAAACTACCCTCCGTTTCAACCAGAAAGGAGAAAAAATTGTGGATAAGGACAAGGGCGAATACGTCGATTTTGAAGAGATCGACTAAAGCATTTTTTTCCTCGCCCGGGATAATCTTCGGGAAAGTTTTTTATATTTGCAGCCAGTCTTTGTGGAAAGATTTGTGAATGATTGCAACCACGCTAAAAAATGCTAAAGCATTCGATGCTTCTCATGATCATTCATTTTATCTTCCCGGATAGTAAACGTAGTATTCATTCCTGAAAAGGTAAATTTATGCATTATGAGTTATTTATTTACATCCGAATCGGTATCGGAAGGGCATCCCGATAAAGTTGCCGATCAGATATCCGATGCCATTCTCGACAAAATACTGGCCTTCGACCCGAATTCAAAAGTAGCCTGTGAAACCCTGGTAACGACCGGACAGGTTGTTTTGGCCGGTGAAATGAAAACAAATACCTACATCGATGTTCATGAGGTAGCCCGCGAAGTGATTAACCGGATTGGATATACCAAAGCCGAATACCGTTTCGACGGCGATTCGTGCGGGGTGTTTTCTTCCATCCACGAACAAAGCCCCGACATTAACCGCGGGGTGGTACGTGAAGACCCGATGGAACAGGGCGCCGGCGATCAGGGGATGATGTTCGGGTACGCCTGCCGCGAAACCGACCATTTCATGCCTTTATCACTGGAGCTTTCGCACAAGCTTCTGCTCGAACTGGCGGCTATCCGGCGCGAAGGGAAAGAAATGACCTATCTGCGCCCCGACTCGAAATCGCAGGTAACCATTGAGTACGATGAAAATGGCGACCCGAAACGGGTTCATACCCTTGTTGTCTCAACCCAGCACGACGATTTTATCCAACCCGCTAATGCTTCGCCCGAAGCCCAGTTGAAAGCCGACGAAGCCATGATTGCAAAAATCAGGGAAGATGTTATCCATATACTTGTGCCCCGGGTTTTAAAGACTCTCCCCAATCGGGTTCAAACCTTGTTCGACGATCAAATTATTTATCACGTAAATCCTACCGGCAAATTTGTGATCGGCGGACCGCATGGCGACACCGGGCTTACCGGCCGGAAAATCATCGTCGATACCTATGGGGGTAAGGGAGCCCACGGCGGAGGTGCTTTCTCCGGAAAAGATCCTTCGAAGGTAGACCGTTCGGCTGCATATGCCTGCCGGCACATTGCCAAAAACCTGGTAGCTGCAGGTGTTGCCGACGAAATTCTGGTACAGGTTGCCTACGCCATCGGTGTGGCCCGCCCCATGAATATTTTCATCAACACCTATGGAAAAGCAAACGTAAAGCTTTCCGACAGCGATATTGCCGAAAAAGTGGCCCAAATTTTCGATATGCGACCCAAAGCTATCGAGGAACGCCTTAAGCTGCGCAACCCGATTTACGAAGAAACAGCTGCCTACGGTCACATGGGGCGCGAGAGCAAGATTGTGGTCAAACGATTTGAATCTCCTTATTTTCCGGCAGTTGAAAAAGAAGTGGAACTCTTTACCTGGGAGAAACTCGACTATGTCGGTACGGTGAAAAAAGCGTTTGGCTTGTAGTCAATCGTAAATTTGCAGATACGTTTTTTGATCCACAGATTGCACAAATTTTCACAGATTACGATTTACCCGATTGCTGAATCAAATATGTCCATCGGGATGGAGACAATTCAACCTGCTTAAAACGAGCGTCAACCCGAATCCGGGATGCAGAAAGTAATAGGTCGCCGCTATGCGGCTTGGGATTCGTGTTGTTTCCGGCGTGCTACAAAGAGGTCGCCGCTATGCGGCTTTCGCCTTGTTTCTGCCGCTTTGCGCTACAAATAGGTCGCCGCGATGCGGCTTGGGATACGTGTGAAATAATTTTACTGTTAATTTGCCTGGCGGAAACCTATTGGTAACTATTGGGAACCACAGAAACATTCTACCGATACGACCTATGGGTAGCCCTATCGAAATACCAAAAACAAAAAGCCGCGTAGCGG
>DAIMEA010000102.1:0-10891 GCA_036725585.1 Prolixibacteraceae bacterium
TGAAGAAAGTTCGCCTGGTTTTCGACGAATGATGAAAACGCAAAAAGGCGCAAAGAACCTCATTCCCTGCGCCTTTAAAACAAATTCCAGCTCGTGCCGACTAATCCTTTTGGGCTACGATCAACATCTCGTAATCTTCTGTATGCAGGAGACGGTTCCGATCGAACAGTCCTATTTGCGGACCAAAAATTTCCACTTTCGAAAATCCCAGCAAGTGGAGCATAAATCGAATTTCCGAGGGAGCATAGTAACGCTCGTTGCACGTCAACACCATTTCCTTGCCGTCGTCGTCGGGGATGGTATAAGTAGAGAAATCACGAAATTGCATCAAGTCGAAATTGCTCTTTTGAACGCCAAAGGTTCCGGCTGTCACAAAGTCGTCGATCGAATGAAACAGCGGAAACAGAGCATTCAGACAGGTAAAAATGAATTTACCACCCGGTTTTAATACATTGGCAGCATTTTTCAAAATGGAAAAGTTCATTTCGTCGGTTTCCATTAACGAAAAACCCCCTTCACACAGCATGACGACTCTGTCGAAGGATTGGGAAAAATGGAAATCACGGGCATCGGCCCGAATGAATGAAACCTTTACGCCTGCTTCACAAGCTTTTTCCTTTGCCCGATTCAGCATATTTTCCGAAAGGTCGATTCCGGTAACGGTGTACCCCCTTTTGGCCAGTTCAATTGAATGCCGACCGGTTCCGCAACCCAAATCGAGAAAGGTTGCAGACTTATTGTATCCGGTTTCTGCTTCAAGAAAATCCACTTCGGTTTGGGTACCCTGGGTAAAGGATTCCTGATCGTAATTTTTTGCATAGTTGGTAAACAATGCTTCATACCATTGTGTCATGATTGTATGTTTTTTTTGCTAACCCAGCCGCGTTCCCATTAAAATATGGATTGGGAAAACACGTGAAAGGCAGCGATGATTAAACGAAAAATAAAAAAGGTGATGGAAAATATCGCCGGGCTGCAACGCGGAATGGTTGCTGCTTTTCAGAAAATCAAGCCGTTACCCGGCTTCATGCCGATATCAAAAGAGTTTGTTTCATAAAATCTGGGGTAAAAGTAGCAAAAAGTCTGGGAAGAATTCATAGAATTCTTAATTATTTTCTGTTATATTGCGAGCACTGGTTTAATAAATTTTCGCCACCTTTTTTTATTGATTAAGCTTCCCCTTGTATCATTTTAAACGAGGAAGAGTATGTTGAAAAGAGTAAAAATTTCAGCAAAGTTGATTGTTGTATTTTCGTTGCTGATTATTCTAACCGGCATGGTGGGTTGGGTTGGATATGTGGGAATAAAAAAAGTCAAGAAGGCTCAAAAGGAGTTTGCCACAGTACAGTTGCCTAAAATTCAGCAGGTTCAGCGGATTGTTGAATCCATTCGATCGGTTACCGTTGGTGAACGGGGGATGATGATCCCCCAAATGTTTATCGATCCGGAAATCCGCTTGAAACAGTATTCATTAAAAGCTCACCGGCGCATTGAAGTTGCCGACTCCATATACATGACACTCCCGCATACCGAGAAAGAACTTTTGCTTTGGAACGATTACAAAACAAAACAGAAAGATTGGCTCGCCGAACACAAGTTATTCATTGAAGCATGCGACGAAAAAGGAAAACTGGTTGATTCGGGGATCAATATGACCGACAGCAGAGTGACCCGGCTCGACGAAAGAATGTATGATCTGTCGCTAAAAAGCAGGGATAAATACATCGTAGCCAACGATGCTCTTGGATTGGTGTACGAGGAAACGGTAGCGCAGGCAAACCAGTCGGATGCTGAAACCGACAAACTTTCCCAAAAGGCATACCGGATTTTGTTGTTGTTCCTCATTTTAAGCATAACCGTATCGGCTTTGACCGCATTTTATATCTCACGAAGCATTTTACGATCGGTAAATGCAGGATTAGCATACGCCGGAGAAGTTGCAAGGGGCAACCTGAAAGCATCCCTGACAATCGGAAACGACGATGAAATAGGAATACTGCTGAAATCATTCAAATTAACCGTAAACCGTATGAATGAGATTGTTGGGGCAATTCAGTCTAGTTCAAAGGAATTGTTTATGGCTAGTGCCAGCCTAAAGGAATCATCCCAAACGCTTTCGCAAAATATTACCGAACAGGCCGCATCAACCGAAGAAATAAATTCCACCCTGGAGCAGTTGGTTAGTGGATTCGGACAAAATTCTGAAAACGCTCAGGTAACAAAAAAAGTTACAAAAGAAAGTGCCAACAAACTTCTTGAAATAAAGACTGTTTCAAGAAAGAGTTTCCAATCGATCAATAAAATCACCGAACGCATCAATATAATTGGCGACATTGCCTTCCAAACCAATATCCTTGCCATAAACGCGGCTATTGAAGCGGCAAGGTCGGGTGAGCAAGGCAGGGGTTTTGCTGTTGTGGCCAACGAAGTGAAAAAACTGGCCGATACCAGCCGCATTGCTGCCGAGGAAATTGGAAAACTGGCAAAGGAAACGCTGGATATCACAAAACTTTCTGAAGAAAATTTTGAGAATATTGTGCCCGAAATTGAAAAAACCACCTTATTAATCACCCAGATTGCCGATGAGAGTATTTCACAAATATCCAGCACAAATCAAATAAACAGTTCTATGGAACAAATGGCCCAATCCACTCAATACAATGCCTCGATAGCGGAAGAATTATCGGCCAATGCGGCTGAACTGGCCCGGGAAGCAAAACACCTGAGGGGACTGGTTGATTTCTTTAAATGACGGGAAGGAAAAAAGATTCTTTCACTTGCATTCCTGATTTTCAGTAATACAGAATTCTTATCCGTGACCTATGTTTCGGGTATTTTCTTTCACTATGGAAAACAGACTGTTCATTTTCCAACGGATCCTTGTCGTTCAAAACGAAAGTTGGTCGCGGATAACACAATCGTAACATAAAACCGATCATAAGCTGGGTAAAAAAACCATTTCTTTTTTATCTTTGCGCCGGAAAATGGGAAGAATTTTAGCCATTGATTACGGACGGAAACGAGTGGGACTGGCTGTTACCGATCCCTTGCAAATAGTTGCAAACAGGATGGAAACCGTCAGGGCGCATGATCTTTTCGATTTTCTCACCAACTATTTTTCCCGGGAAAAGGTTGAGCGGGTTGTGGTGGGATACCCGGTTACCCTTGCGGGACAGCCTTCGGAAGCCCTTCGTTACATCAATCCCTTCCTGCAACAATTTCAAAAAAAATTTCCCAACATAGAACTCGAACTGGCCGATGAACGTTATACGTCAAAACTAGCCCAGCGAAGCATGATCGATGCCGGGCTTAAGAAAAAAGACCGGCAAAGAAAGGATTGGGTCGATGGCGTTAGTGCCACCATACTATTGCAATCGTATCTGGAACAAAAAAGAAATTTGAAACAACCATGATTTTACCTGTCACTGTATATGGCGATCCCTTACTGCGAAAAATTTCGAAACCGATAGAACGGAACGATGACCGTTTGCCGGAACTGATTGCCAACATGTATGAAACCATGTACCATGCCGACGGTGTAGGGCTCGCTGCGCCCCAGGTTGGTTTTTCCCTGCGAATATTCATTGTCGATGCAACACCAGCCGCCAATGAAAAAGAACCCGAGCTGGCCGATTTTAAAAAGGTATTTATTAATCCCGAAATTCTATCGACTTCAGGCACGCCCTGGAGTTTTGAAGAAGGATGCCTCAGTCTCCCAAACATACACGAAGATGTTGTTCGCGACGAAACGGTTGTGATCCGCTATTTTGATGAAAACTGGAACGAAAAAACAGAAACCTATCACGGTTATCCGGCCCGGATTATTCTCCACGAGTACGACCATCTTCAGGGTAAGCTCTTTATCGATCTTCTTTCACCCCTCCGGAAAAGGCTGCTGAAAAGCCGGCTTAGCGACATTGCCCGGGGAAAAGCGAAAGTGGCCTACAAAATTACAATTCCGGGGAAATAGGTTTTTTGATCCAAAATTTTCTCTTCCTTTTATGCTTTGCTGAAAAAATTCTCGAACAGAGGCAATCGCTTTTATCGTATGTGCCCAAAATGGTGTAACTTTCTCACCGTAAACAAAAAACATACACAATGAAATATGCTATTCTCATCCTCGTAGCTTTGGGGCTTTCCGGGTTTGCTTTATCGCAAAGTGCATCAACGGGATCCAGCGACAAGCTCTCAAAAATCCTGAATATTGCTGCAGAAAACCGATTTGCCGATCTTTGCAAACCAGGGACAGAACGGAAAAGTGACCAAAGTACCTATATCGTGGAACGGGATCCATTGTTGTTTCCGGAGGAATTTTCCGGGGGCTACATCACAGAACACACCGTTTTCGGGCTCTGGAATGCTCATTTTTTTGAAAAAAAGCTGATACCTGGAAAAGCCACTGAAAAGTATAACCGTCTAAAAAGTTACTTCATCGGATGGGAAAAAACAGAAGATACAACCCTGGCCGAAATGGAATACGATCCGGACGAATTCTATTTTGATGAAAGCGATTACACATCGTACTACGAATACACGTTTACAAAGGGGAACGTTAAAGCGCTGATCAGCATTGAAGAAAGCGGATTGCAAAGCAGTATCTGGCTGACCCTTTCCCGCGTGAATTAATTCCTTCCCTTCATCCACCCGTAAGGGAAAAACAGGTCCCGGGCTTCATCGGGAGGCTAATCCCTACGTTTTTCTCAAGGGATTATGCCTGTCCGGAAGTTCGAAGTGGAAGGGTTTTAGACGTTTTCCAGGATCATTTTCAGAACAGCCTGGGCCGATACCACCCGATTGGCTGCTTCGGGGATCACTATTGAATCAGGGCTTTCGATCACCGAATCGGTAACCACCATGTTCCGCCGGACAGGCAGGCAGTGCATGAATTTCGCATGGTTGGTCACCGCCATCTGCCGGTCGGAAACAGTCCAGTTTCGGTCGGTAGACAAGATTTCGCCATAACGACGATACGATGCCCAGTTTTTCGCATAGATAAAATCAGCGCCTTCGAAGGCGCGCATTTGGTTGTATTCCACCTTCACATCCCCCATAAACACGGGATCGAGTTCGTACCCTTCGGGATGGGTAACAATGAGTTCGTAATCGGTTTGGCGCATCCATTCAACAAACGAATTGGCCACAGCCTGCGGAAGGGCCCGCGGGTGGGGCGCCCAGGTCAGAACAACACGGGGTCTCTTCGTCTTTTTGTACTCTTCGATGGTAACAAGATCGGCAAAGCTTTGTAAGGGATGACGGGTAGCCGCCTCCATGCTCACAACCGGCACCCCCGAATGCTGGATAAACTGATTCAGGATAACCTCGTTGTAATCTTCGTCGCGGTTTTCGAGCCGGGCAAACGAACGTACACCAATGATGTCGGCATACGATCCGATAACCGGAATAGCCTCGAGCAAATGTTCGGCTTTATCGCCGTCCATCACCACCCCTCGTTCGGTTTCCAGCTTCCAGGCTCCCTGGTTCACATCGAGTACCATCGTGTTCATACCCAGATTCATGGCTGCCTTCTGGGTACTGAGTCGGGTACGCAGACTGGAGTTAAAAAAGAGCAGAATCATGGTTTTGTTTTTTCCCAGATGCTGAAAGCCAAAAGGATTGGCTTTGACCTGAAAAGCTTCATCAAGCGCCGGAACCAGGCCGGGGAGATCGAAAACGGAGGTAAAATGTCGCATATTCGGTACCAGGTTTTTCAATTTTTGTAGCCAAACAATTTTCTCTGCAAATATAGAACAGAAATCCGGAGTTCATCCTCTTCATCCTCTGACCGGTTAAAGGATACAGAAAACTTAACGCTCAGGTCGAGAAAAATCCTTGATTTTTTCGTTTCTGCTCTTTTCGAACAGCCAATGATTGCTTCATCCTCCCTGGCCGGGATGGGAAAAGGGATTATGCATGAACACGGAGCAGAGAACGGGCATTGGCCAGCGCTTCGGGCGAAGGTGGATCGCCGCTGAGCATTTTGGCCAGTTCGGCGATGCGTTGTTCGGGATCGAGCATGACCATTCCGGTTTCGGTTCCGCCTGTTGTTTCGTTTTTGTACACATGAAAGTGCTGTTCCCCTTTGGCGGCAATCTGGGGCAGATGGGTGATGTTGATCACCTGCATGTAATCGGACATTTTCTTCAGGATATCGGCCATACGGTTGGCTATTTCGCCCGAAATTCCGGAGTCTATTTCATCGAACACAATGGCAGGCAGGGCTTTCGATTGGGCCACCACGGTTTTGATCGACAACATGAGACGCGACAACTCCCCGCCTGAAGCCACTTTGTTGATTTCCTCGGGTGCAACGCCCTTGTTGGCGCTAAACAGGAATTCCACCTCATCGGTTCCCTGGGGCGTAGGTTCTTCGAGCGCATGCAACACAACCGAAAAAACGGCATGGGGCATTCCCAAAAGCTGCAGGTTCCCGGTAATGGCATTTTCCAGATCGGGAATCAGTTTTGCCCTTTCCCGGTGCAATTCCTCCGCAATGCGGAACACCTCGCTACGAAGTTCGGCCAGGCGTTTTCGGGTTCGTTCCAATTCTTCGTCGTACGATGCAGCTTCCTGCAATTTCCGGTCCAGTTCATCGCGTAGGGCAATGAGTTCTTCGACGGACGATGCACGGTGTTTTTGCTGAAGCGAGTAAAGTGTGTCGAGGCGATCGTTAACCCAGGTAAGTCGTTCGGGATTGTATTCGGTCTGTTCGGCGATACGTCCGCATTCGTCTGCCAGGTCACGCAATTCGAGATACTGGCTTTCCACCCGGTTTTTCATTTCACGGGCAGCCGGGGAAAAAGCCGACAAACGTTGTAAGGTTTGGGCGGCTTCTTTCAGCAGGAGCAGCGCCGGCTGTTCCCCTTCGTCGAGCAGAAGGCAAACCTGGCTTAGGCCGTTCTTGATTTCCTCGGAATGCAGCAGTACTTTTTGTTCGCCCTCCAGTTCCTCCTGTTCGCCATCTTGTAAGCCCGCTGCTTCGAGTTGTTGGTACTGAAAGGTGTTGTAATCGACCTCGGCCTGTGCCCTGAGGGCTTTTTCCTGTAACCTTTCAAAGCCGGCCTCTTCATCGCGTAACAATCGGTACAGTGCGCTGTACGATTCGAGCAGAGCGGCATGGCCTCCGTACCAGTCGAGCACGTTGAGCTGAAAGAGCCGTTTTCCCAGTTCCAGATTCGCGTGTTGCGAATGTATATCGATGAGCTGCAATCCGAGCTCCCGCATCAGGTTCAGCGAAACCGGTGTATCGTTGATAAATGCCCTGGATTTTCCCGATGGTGTAATTTCCCGCCGCATCAGAACCGGATTTTCATAATCGAGGTCATTCTCTTTAAAGAATGTCGTTATTTTCGGGTTATTGCGGAATGCAAACCTTCCTTCGACAATGCATTTTTCATCTGGGACCTGCAAAACAGAGGGATCGGCGCGTTGCCCCAGGATCAGGGCCAACGCACCCAGGATGATCGATTTCCCGGCTCCGGTTTCGCCGGTGATTACGCTCAACCCAGGGGCAAATCCGACATTCAGTTCCCGGATAAGGGCATAATTTCGTATCGACAGGTTTTTCAGCATTTTTTAAAACACATCGGTCGGGATTTCGCTGTTGGTGGTTTCACCGCTTTTAATTTTCTCGTATTTGGCAGCATTCGACGGATCGCATTCGGACACAATCTGGATCACCCGGTTCTGTTCATCGGGGAACGATTTCGAGAAAATGTTGATAATCTCGTCGGATTTACTGACAAAAAATTGCTGTGTGATGTACAAACGGGTGCGGGTACGAAACACTTTTTGGATTAAACGAAGGCTTTCGGCAATGTTGGATCGCCCTTCTTCCGTGCGATCGGCCATAATGTCGAGTCCTTTCCGGTGGTATTCGTACATGCATTGGCGGAACGGGGCATAACTCTTGTTCAAAATGTTATCGACCAACCAGTAGCGGTTGTAATCCGATTCGTGCGAGCGCCATCCATTGTTGGTCCCCGAAACAGCCGGGGCATTCTGGCTCTCGTTAACAATGATGCGTGCCTTTTCAAAATACTCGGTTCCCCCCTCGGGAGAAAAAGTATCGTAATCGAAACCCAGAATCACGTAGGCATAATAAGCCAGAACGCTCGTCAGGTTATCGCTGTTCCCCGATTCGGAGAACTCAATGGCCTGAAATTCCTGGTATTTAAACCGGAAGTACTCATCGCGAATGTTGAGAACGGTCGACCGATACGATGAATTATACACCGGCCGTTTGCTTTGAACCGTGAGAAAGGCTTCGTACTCCGTACTCGAAACCTGTTTGTTGATCTGTATGTTGATGCTGCACTCAATGCGTTCGTTGTTCTTGTAGGTATGGTTGGTCCAATTCCGGTTGTTCATGAATTCGTACAAATCCATTTGCATCGAGCGAAAAATTTCGCGGTTCGTTCCGGTCATTTTGCTGGCGTTGACACTGATATTGCAGCGCAGTTCCTGTGCGGTAAGGCTGTTGGCCAGGCCGAGCACAAAGAGAATCACAAGCGGGACATACTTCATAAGGCTTTCATTTGTCTGGTAAAAATAAGAAAGGAGGATGAAATTACAACATCATTTCGTTCATCATCCGGTCGACAATGTCGCTGGCGACTTCTGTCTTTGACTTTAACTCAAAATGAAGGAAATTATTTTGTCGGTCGATGATGGTAATTTTATTGGTATCGGTTTGGAATCCGGCTCCTTCATCATTCAAGGAGTTCAGAACAATGAGGTCGAGGTTTTTCCGGATGAGTTTCCGGTACGCATTTTCGTATTCGTTGCCGGTTTCGAGGGCAAAGCCCACGAGAATCTGCCCGGGCTTTTTCATTTGTCCCAAACCAGCAGCAATATCCGGATTGGGTTTCAGGGTGAGTACGAGGTTCTCTTCGCCCCGTTTTCGTTTTTCGCTCGATTTTTCAACGGGCGTATAATCGGCTACCGCAGCACACAACACGGCTCCGTTTGTTTCGGGGAAGATTCTGCGGCATTCCCGGTCCATCTCTTCGGCCGAGGTTACAGGGATTAACTCCACCCGGGGGTTTCGAATTTCGAGCGAAACAGGTCCCGACACCAGCGTCACCCGGGCGCCCCTTGCGGCTAGTTCCCCGGCCAGGGCATAGCCCATTTTACCGGAAGAATAATTCCCGATAAAACGAACCGGATCGATTTTCTCATGGGTGGGTCCGGCGTTTACCAGAAAGCGGAATCCGGTCAGGCTTTTTTTTTTTCGAAAAAGGAATGTACCTCGTCAAGGATGGTTTCGGGTTCCTGCATCCGGCCTTTACCGGTGAGACCGCTGGCCAGTGAACCGGTTTCGGGTTCGAGGATGATATTTCCGTAGGAACGAAGGATTTGTATATTCTTTTGTGTTGAAGGGTGCTGGTACATGTCGAGGTCCATAGCCGGGGCGATCATTACCGGGCAACGCATCGAGAGGTACGTTGTGACCAGCATGTTATCGGCCAATCCACCGGCCATTTTCCCCAAAGTGGAAGCCGTGGCGGGAGCAACAAGCATCAGGTCGGCCCACTTACCCAGTTCGACATGGCTGTTCCAGGTTCCGTCGTTCGCGCCAAAAAACTCGCTAATAACGGGCTTATTGGACAAGGCCGAAAGAGTAACCGGAGTAATGAATTCTTTTCCAGAAGGGGTGATAACCACTTGCACTTCGGCACCCTCCTTCATCAATAAACGCAGCAATACAGCCGCTTTATAGGCAGCAATGCTTCCGGTAATACCCAATACAATATGTTTCCCTTCCAGTTTCAAAACAAAGGTTATTAAAACTTAACCTTGCGACTGTCCTTTAACGGATTGCGGTAATAAATCCCGTTTTCGACAAATTCCTGGGTTGCAATGAGCGTCGACTTGGGCAGACGTTCATAGAACTTCGAAATTTCAATCTGTTCCCGGTTTTCAAAAACTTCTTCCAGGTTATCGGTATACGAGGCAAATTCCGACAATTTTTGGTTCAGTTCTTCTTTCAGTTCGGACGCAATCTGGTTGGAACGTTTGGCCAGTATCATTACGGTTTCGTAAATGTTGCCGGTTTCTTCCGACAGCATGTCGATGTTCCGGGGAATCGTGTTGGTAGCAGCTCTTGATTTTTTGTAATCCATATCCTTATTTATTCTGTTGAACTCAGGTTTTCGTTATTCTCATTATAACCCAAAAGGGTTGAAATTTGTTTGAAGTTCCGGTTCACCTCTTTCACATAACGGCTTCCGGGGAATTCATCCACAAAGGCAAAATATTCATCGCGGGCGGCATTGAGCCGTTCCCGCTTTTTTTCTTCAATGCTGTTCACAGCCAGCAGATACTTCGATTTGAACAGGAGGTATTTCAATTCTTCGCGGTGGCGTGTCGACGGGTGATCGTTTAACGAATTATCGAGGGCAATGACCGCCGCTTTGAAATATTCCATATCGTAGTATAGCTTGGCGCTGAGATACGATTTATATACGATTTTTTCGTTTAATTCATCGATCAGGATGTTGGCCTCTTCTACTTTGCTGCTGTAGGGATAAAGGTTGATAAACAACTGAAATGCATCGATGGCTTTCAACGATACGCCCTGATCGAGTTTCGGATTGGGCGAATCCTTGTAATAACACATTCCCACCATGAAATGGGCTTCTTCGGCATGCTGGTGACGGGGATATTGTTCGTACAGTGTTTTAAAATAGTGACCGGCCAAAAGGTAGTCGTTCTGACGGTAACAACTTTGAGCATAGTAATAATAAAAATCGGCGCCCCGTGTTGTCCCCCGGAATGCATAAACCAGGTCCTCGAACAGGGATATGGCATGGGTATAATCGCCGGTTTGGTAATACTCCACGGCTTTCTTATACTTGTACTCATAATCGGTGCTCTTCAACACGGTGTTGAA
>DAIMEA010000103.1:0-10849 GCA_036725585.1 Prolixibacteraceae bacterium
ATTCGACTTTTTCGTTTATCGTCATTTTCCCGATCAATGCATCTACTTCTTGTTCGTTTGGGGAACAGGCAGCCATGGCCATAATCAGGAGCCATGCATGCGAAGTTTTGGCTAGGTTCATATCGTTTTGTTTTGATTTTTTTCCGGCGGTAAAAATAATGCTTCCTTGCTTACGAAAGAGACGCTGCCCGCATCACTTGTCGTGATTTTTTATACAACAAAAATACATCATCGACCGATAATTCCTATTTTTACCCATGAATCGTTATCCGATATGATGCATTCTGATACCCTGGTTTCTCCGGAATGGAGCATTAAAGCCGAAGGATTGTGCAAACAGTTCGGGGATTGCAAGGCTGTGAGCGATTTTTCGCTTGAAGTACGGCAGGGGGAAATTTTTGGTTTGCTCGGGCCCAACGGAGCCGGAAAAACCACCTCAATCCGGATGCTTACCGGTTTGCTTCGTCCCGATCGGGGAACGGTATCCCTCAGGGGAAACTCCAACGATGTTACGAGTCCGTATGCCCATGTGGGCTTATGCCCCCAGGAACGGGTGCTTTGGAAAAATCTGACCTGTGTGGAACAATTAATATTTATGGCACAAATGTACCGGGTTCCCTACCGGACTGCCCGTACAAGGGCCCTGGAGTTATTGGAACAAACCGGACTGGCAGAAAAAAGGAACAAACTGGCGAAAACCCTTTCGGGGGGAATGCAGCGCCGGTTGAATCTGCTTTTGGCACTGATGCATGATCCCGGCATCGTGATCCTTGATGAGCCTGAAGCTGGCCTTGATCCACAAAGCCGGGTTATGATCCGGGAATTTATCCGTTCTCTGGCACACACGAAAACGGTCATTTTTACCACGCACAACATGGACGAGGCCGACCGTTTATGCTCCCGTGTCGGGATCATCGACCATGGGATGCTTTTAACCGTTGACACCCCGGCTAACCTGAAACGCCAATTTGGGAAAGGAGACAAGCTGGAGGTCACCCTGTCGTTTGGAATCCCCACGCCCGAAATGTTTTCCATGCCCGGTATGGACGTCCAGGTAAATGGGCCGATAATCGAATTCCAGTCGAGAGCCATGATCGACAAAATCCCCCTCATTCTCGAACGAATCCGCGAAAAGGAAATGACTCTTAAAAGCATGAACCTGAGAGAGAATTCCCTCGAAGATGTATTCATCTCATTAACAGGTCGTAATTTGAGGGAGTTATGAAAATTATTGCCGTTATCCGAAAGGCCCTGATCATGCAGGGACGCGACTACTGGGCTTTGTTGCTGACTCTTCTTTCGGCTCCGTTTTTCGTTTTTATCTATTATGCCATGACCGGTGGGGGATCGACCACCTATACCGTGCACTACCGGTTTGAAGATGTTGAGAAACATACGGTTTATGGTGAAATGTTGTTGGAGGAGCTTTCCGCTCTTGCCTATCCCGACGGAAGACCTTATTTGAAACTACAAGAAGCACAGGATGTGGATGCAGCCTATTCTTTACTCCGAAACCGGAAGACGGATCTTTTGCTGCAGATCCCGTCGGGGTTCTCCGATAGTATCCAAAATGGATCCGTTCCCCTTGTGTCGGTCACCGGTGAAGCAAGTAACCCCAAATATTCTCTGGCCGTTATATTTACCCTGACAGGGATTGAAACACTGATCCGGTCTGTGTCCAGCCAGAAGCCTTTGTATGAATTTCGGGAAGAATTACTGGGCAATTCCCAGGCCCGGTCGGAGTTTGATATATACGTGCCCGGAATCTTTATTTTTTCCATCATCATGCTGATTCTTTCGGCATCGTTGGCGATTATCCGCGATGTGGAAGATAAAACCATGCTCCGACTGAAGTTGTCGGATATGACGGTTTTCGATTATTTGCTGGGGAATACCCTGGTACAATGGTTTATTGGCATTCTTTCTTTCGTTTTGACCTATGGACTGGCGGTTTTACTGGGTTTCGACAGCAACGGTTCCCCGGGCTTGGTTTTCTTGGTCTGTTCGTTGACAATTCTTTCGGTGATCGCCATTTGTCTCATCCTGGTTGCCTTTTGCCGAAACGCGACCATGGTGATGATTGTCGGAAATTTTCCGCTTTTTGTTCTGATGTTTTTTACCGGGTCCATGATGCCCATGCCCCGTAATGAACTTTTTTCCGGCTTTGCCCTGAACGATCTTTTACCGCCGACACATGCCGTAATTGCCCTGAATAAAGTTTTTACGTACGGGGCAGGTTTTCTCGATATTTTGGGCGAGTTGACCTTTCTATTTGTCCTTACGCTGGTATATTTTTTCATCGGAATCGTTCTTTTTCGGCAAAAACATTTGAAGGGTATATAACCGGTTCTCCCGGATCCGGCGCCCGAATATTGCGATTTAAAAAGCCGAAAAGGACAAATTTCCGGGTGTCCGGATAAGCGAATGGATGATTGTACACAGGAAAATTGCATCATCCTGATCATTCTTTCAAAAAAATCAGTAATTTGACGTGGGTGAACAGAGCACGATATGAAAAGGGAGCGAATATTCATATTCTTTTTGTTGATGATTCTGACACAGAGTGTCTTTGCTGAGCCTGCCCGGTTTCGGAGGATTTCCATAACGGATGGTTTGTCGAACAACTGGGTGCGCTGTGTTTATCACGACCGGTTTGGATACATTTGGGTGGGAACCTCGGGAGGATTAAACCGCTACGACGGGGTTCAGTTCAAGGGATACAAACCCCTTTCCAACGATTCGCTCGAGCAGGGAAATGTCACCATAAACGCCATCCTGGAAAAGGATTCGCTCAATTTGTGGATATTGACCGACATCGGGATGTATACGTACCATTATCCTTCCGACCGGCTTTTTCAGGCCAGGCTTCTTCCGGAGAATTTTCCCTTCCTTGCAGGCGCTTACGATGCAGCGGGAAACCTTTGGATTGGATCGAACCGCGGACTGATCCGGCTGAACAGGGATGCTTGTGTCGACACGGTTTTCCGGCACAATCCCTCCGATCCTTCATCGCTTTCTTCCGATTACATCAATGCTTTGTTTGTAGGATCGGACCAGACACTTTGGATTGGAACCAAAAAAGGATTGAATGTATATGAACCCGATAAAAATGTCTTTCGGACTTTTTTCCCTTCTCCCAGGGACGGATCTTTATCCGGTAACGATGTGCTCAGCATTGCTGAAGACGGGGATCGGCGCCTTTGGGTGGGAACAGCTCGCGACGGACTCAACCTGCTTGTCAGAGATAGCTCTTCGGTGTCTTTTCAACCCATCCTTCCCGGGACCATCCTTTCGCTTTTGTATGACGAGGAAAACACCCTGTGGATCGGGCATGGTTCGGGACAGGGAATCGAACGCATCGACCTTTCGGGATTTGCTTCGGGGAAATTTGCAAAAACGAGCTATAAAAACCATCCCGGCGATCCGAAAACCCTGAGCGATAATTCGGTGTTTTGCCTCTATGCGGATCGAAACGGCGATATTTGGATCGGAACCTTCGGACGAGGGCTCAATTTTTACAGTAAACGGGCAAAACAGTTTCAAGTTTTTGAGGAAATTCAGGGCGACACGTTTTCGATTCGAAATAACCTGGTTAATGCATTTTATGAAGATGAAACCCATCTTTGGGTCGGCACAGAAGGTGGGCTCGATCGTCTGCATAAAGAAACCGGACAGTGGAAACACTTTGGATACGAAACGGACAACCCCCGTTCGCTGGCCTCAAACCCGGTTTTTAAAATTTTCAAAGACAGCCGGGGAAATCTGTGGATGGGAAACTGGTCGGGCGGTCTGAATCTCTTTGACCCCCGAAACGAGTCCTTTATCCGGCATTTGCCGGGCGACGAACCGGGTTCGCTTTCGAACGAAAATGTATTCGATATTCTCGAAGATTCCAGGGGGAATCTTTGGATTACCACGGTGGGTGGGGGCTTGAACCGGTATGACTATGCTACGGGCACTTTTGAGCATTTCATGCACAATCCGAGGAATCCCTGCAGCATTCATGGGAACTTTCTGAACACCCTTTTGGAAACTTCTACCGGCGAACTCTACGTTTCGCTGTACAATATGGTCGACCGCTTCGATTACGAAACACGTTGTTTTTCACACATTATCCACAACCCGTCGACGAACGACTCGGTGTTCTATGGCAATGTAATCGATATCTTTGAAGACAGCCGGCAAAATTTGTGGTTTGCCACCAATACCGGATTGGAATATTACAACCCGGTAAAGAAAACTTTTAAACGATATACTACAGGGGACGGTTTGCCCGATAATACCATTCAGGGTATTCTCGAAGATGCACATGGAAACCTTTGGATGGGTACCAATCATGGATTGTCAAAGATGATCCATGGAGTTGAACTTCCGGATCGCCCCCGGTTTATAAATTTTTCGGCACACGATGGGCTGCCGGCCAACGATTTTAAAAAAAGGGCCGCGTATGAAAACCAGGCGGGCTGGTTTTACTTAGGAACGTCGAATGGGTATGTATGCTTCCATCCCGACAGTATTCACTTTAACCCCGTTGTGCCGGAAGTGGTTCTTACTGGATTTACCATTATGGATCCCTCCGGATCGAAAAAATTGCCGGTGAGCGAAACAAACATCAATTTTACGGATGAAGTTATCCTACCCTATAATAATGCTGATTTTACCGTTTCATTCGCTGCACTGAATTATTTAAATCCCGGGAAAAACCAATACAAATACCGACTTGAAGGACGCGATGAGGAGTGGTTTTATTTGAAAAATCAAACCAGTGTAACCTATACCAACCTCCGTCCCGGAGAATATATTTTTCAGATGATGGGCTCGAACAACGACGGGGTTTGGAATCCCGTTCCCAAAACCCTCACCATACGGATTATTCCTCTTTGGTGGCAAACCTTCGGATTCAAGGCGACGGTTTTCCTGGTGGTGATACTGATGATTCTCCTGGGCGTATGGTTCCGTTTATCGACCCTCGACCGGTATAATAAGATATTGGAAAAGGCCATTGCCGAACGTACCGGTGAATTGGTGCAACTGAATGCCTTGCTGAAAAACAAACAAAAAAAGATTTCGGAGCAAAATGCAGCGCTCGCCCGGCATAAATCGGAACTGGAAGTTTTGGTTCATGAACGGACAACCCAGCTCGAAAAAGAAAAAGTGAAAGCCGAGGAATCGTACAAATTGAAATCATCGTTCCTGGCAAACATGAGCCACGAGATCCGTACCCCCTTAAATGCCATTCTGGGTTTTACATCCCTACTCGCCCAAAATTCGGTCGACGAAGAACACCGGAAAAAGTACATCGAACTGATCAACAGCAACAGCAAGCTGCTCTTTTTTCTGATTAACGACATCATCGATATATCCATCATCGAGTCGAACCAACTGGTGTTAAATAAAACCCGCTTTAATGCCAAACGCATTCTTTCCGATTTTATCAACTTTTATAATTTCCGGGGCGAAGAATTTGTTCGTTTTTCGTTTGTGAACCAGTATATGCGGGAGACTTTGTTCATTGTGAACGATGCCGTTCGCTTCCGTCAGGTTATGTCGAATTTGCTCAACAATGCCTTCAAATATACGAAAGATGGAAAAATTGAATACGGTTACCGAATCCAAAAGGCAAACGTCCTTTTTTATGTTTCCGATACCGGCATCGGTATAAAAAAGGAAGAGCAGGAAAAAATTTTCGACGATTTTTACAAAAGCAAACAGGAGAAAGGCAATGCCTACGGTGGAACCGGAATCGGGTTGGCTTTATGCAAGCGCCTGGTACATCAGATGGGCGGACGCATTTGGGTGGAATCGGAAGTCAACAAAGGATCGACTTTTTTCTTTGAACTACCGTACTAAATAACCGGGTAATTCAAATCGCATTTGTAGGGCTCATTAAATTTTCTATTTTTAAGGTCTCGATCCGGAACAAATCGGATTGATCAAGAAAACAGGGGAATTCATCAAAACAGGTTTTTATGAAACATTTTTTTCTGCTTGTTCCATTATTGTTTATTTGTATTTTTTCAACCATGCAGGCAAAAGCCCTTTCACCCGAAACTCCCGTGGGGAAAAACGGACAACTCCGTGTCGAAGGGACCCGGATCGTAAACAGCGCTGGCGAAACCGTACAACTTGCCGGCATGTCGTTTTTCTGGAGCCAGTGGATTGGCAAATACTACAATGCAAATTGTGTACAATGGCTCGCCAGCGACTGGAAATGCTCGATTGTACGGGCAGCTATGGGAGTAGGGCATGGTGGTTATGCAAAAAATCCAAAAAAAGAAATGAAAAAGGTGGAAGCCGTGATTGAGGCAGCTATCAAAAACGGAGTATACGTTTTGGTCGATTTTCATGAGCATGCTGCCGAAAACTATATCGACGAAGCCAAGACCTTTTTTTCGGAGATTGCCCGTAAATACGGGTCGTATCCGAATATTATCTATGAGATTTACAACGAACCCCTTCAGGTTTCCTGGTTAGCCGTGATAAAGCCTTATTCGGAAACCGTCATCGGGGTAATCCGCGAACACGATCCCGATAACATCATCGTTTGCGGTACGCCCAACTGGTCACAAAATGTGGATGAGGCTTCTTCTAACCCAATCGATGGGCACAATTTAGCCTATAGCCTTCATTTCTATGCCGGCACCCATAAGGAGTGGCTGATGGAAAAAGCAGAAGTGGCAATGCAAAATGGACTATGTCTCTTTGTTACCGAATACGGAACAACCGATGCCAACGGCAACGGACCGGTTTATGGCGAAGAAACCCGCAAATGGTACGATTTTATGGACCTCCATCACATCAGTCACTGCAACTGGTCGGTGGCCGACAAAGACGAATCGTCGGCAGCTCTTGTGAAGAATGCATCGAAGAATGGGAGATGGAAGGAGTCGGATATCAAACCTTCGGGCTTGTTGGTGAAAAAGGAACTGCTCCGGAAGTACAGGGAAATGTTCCCTGGTGAATAAACCTCTTTAAACCCATAATATACCGCTACGACCATGCATCCCGACCCGGCATCCATTGCCAAAATGATCGACCACTCCATTCTTCATCCGACCTATACCGACGATGATTTATACCGGGAGTGCGATATCGCCCGAACATACCAAACAGCAACGGTTTGTGTCAAACCTTTTCATACAGCTCAGGCTGCACGTTTTCTCAATGGATCGGGTGTGGGGATATGTGCTGTGATCGGATTCCCGCATGGAAACAGTGCCCCCGAAATCAAACGGCAGGAAACCCTTCAGGTGATCGGCGAAGGAGCTACTGAAGTTGACATGGTGGTGAACATTGGCAAAGCGCTCCAGGGCGACTGGGCATATGTGGAAAGGGAAATTGAAGCTGTAAATAAAGCCTGTACCGGCAACTCTGCCTTACTGAAGGTGATTTTTGAGAACGATTTTTTGCCCGACGACGAGCGGAAAATCAGGCCTTGCACTATATGCAGCCGGGCAAGAGTGGCGTTTGTGAAAACATCGACCGGTTATGGTTTTCGCAAAAACGAAGCAGGTACCTATTTTTACGAGGGCGCTACCGACCATGATTTGATCCTTATGCGGAAACACTGTTCCCCCGAAGTTCAGATTAAGGCCGCAGGAGGCATCCGAACCCTGGAAGATGTGCTCCGGGTATGGGAACTGGGCGTTACCCGGGTGGGAGCTACCGCAACACATGCCATCATGGAACAAGCAAAAAAACTTTTACAGGGGAATTTATAAGCAAATACTATGATAATCAATAGGTTTATAAAAGAAGCCACTGTTTTTGCTGTGCATCTGTTTTTGGTATGTGGCATCGTTGCTCAGGGGAGCACAACAGCACCCTTTAACCGGGGTTTTAACCTCACCAACTGGTTCCAGGTTTCGAGCCCGCAGCAGATACAGTTTACGAAATATACCAGACAGGATTTTGAGGACATCAAAAGCCTGGGTTGCGATGTGATCCGTCTGCCCATCAACCTTCATTTTATGACGGATGGCGCTCCCGATTACACGCTTGATCCCCTGTTTCTAACTTTTCTCGACGAAGTGGTGGGCTGGGCCGAAGACCTCGAAATGCACCTGATTCTCGACAACCATACCTTCTCTGTAGAGGAGGATACCGATCCGAATGTGGGAACGATCCTGGAAAAGGTGTGGACACAAATGGCCACCCATTACCTCGATGCCTCGGAGCGGATTTATTACGAGGTGTTGAATGAACCCCATGGTATTGCCGATAATACATGGAATGCCATCCAGAAAAAAGCGGTAGAGGCTATCCGGCGGGTCGATACGGTTCATACCATCATAGTTGGGCCGGCAAACTGGAATAACTACAACAACTTGTCGCTGATGCCGGTGTACGACGACGAAAAACTGATTTACACGTTTCATTTTTACGATCCCTTCCTTTTTACACACCAGGGTGCCGGATGGTCGGGGCTTGCCGATTTAAAAGACATCCCCTTTCCCTACGATCCGGCACGGATGCCTGAATTCCCCGAATCGCTGAAGACCCACTGGTCGTACAGTAATTTTCTGAATTACGATGAACACGGAACGATTGAAGAAGTCCATCGCTTAATCGACATTGCCGCTCGTTTTTCCGAGCAGCGCAACGTGCCGGTTTACTGTGGCGAAATGGGCGTGTATGACCTGGTGAGCCCCAACGACGATCGAACCTACTGGTACGGTGTTGTGAGCGATTATTTCGAAGAAAAGGGCATTGCCTGGACGATTTGGGACTACCACGGAGGTTTTGGGATTTTTAACAAAAACAGCAACGGGATGTTCGAACACGACCTGAACGTAGCAGTGGTTGAAATGCTAGGGCTTACAGCGCCGGAGCAGGTTCCCTATGTGGTTGTTCCCGATACGCTGGGCTTTGGAATCTATTTTGATTATCTGGCGACAGGGATACGGGAAGCCAGCAATACCAGTGGTTTGTTGAGTTATTACCATCAGGTGCATCCCAACAGCGGCAATTTTTGCATCGGCTGGACGAATGCTGCCCAATACAATTCCGTGACCTTTGATTTTGCGCCCAACAAAGATTTATCAAAGCTGGTACGTGAGGGCTATGCCCTTTCGCTCGTCGTCAGGGGCGATATCCCCAATGGGCAGTTCGATATCCGTTTTGTTGATACGAAGACCGATGATCCGGCCGACCATCCCTGGCGCATGCGTTATGTGCTGAACAAACAAAAGGTGGATTGGGACGGACAGTGGCACAAACTGTTCATCCCGCTCACATCGTTTGCCGAACACGGTTCCTGGGATATCGACACATGGTACAATCCGGTAGGCGCCTTCGACTGGAGCGCGATCGATAAACTCGAAATTGTTACCGAATACGGTGCAATGGGCGAATATTCCCTATGGATCGACGACCTGGTGGTATCGAACCGGGATACCACCCAGGTACATGTGATACCGGAAGATAATCGTGTTGCCACCATTCGGGATAAACGGGGCGATCTTGTACGCTTTACCTATAATCCTTCTGCATTGCAAATTGTTTTCAACACCCTGTCGGAGGTTCCTGTATCCTTCTCCCTGAATGGTCTTACGGGAAAAACCTGGAAGCGGGGAGCAGTCATGAACGGAAGCGCCATCCCTACCCATTTGCTACCAAAAGGCATGTATATTCTTTGTTTTTATGCGGTCGACGGGCATAGCTCCAGCCATAAACTGCGCATCGAATAGGGCAGGGGACCTTTTGTTCCCTGTGCTTTGCTGAATGGGATGGTTTTTTTTCTTTTGCCCTTTGGGAAAAGCGCAAGCTGATCCCTAGTGATTTATAAAAAGTAACGTTTCACAACTGTACGCAAAATGTTGACAATGTTTTTGGTGAAATGGTTGCTTCAACCTTCCTGCCAGAAATTGTCACTGTTTTCTTTACGGAAACAGTGAGGGGATTATACCATACCAACACCAACCGGTTGTCTGGATTCAGGAAAACGATGCTGTTTCCATCATTGCATTTGAGGTAATGGGATCCCTTTTTTACAAAATAGCTGAAGTGTTTCATTAAATAAAATTCGGGATTATACACTACCTGCTTGTTTTCGTCGATGGTGATCATGGCGTTTTGTTGCCAGCCCCACTGGCTGCTTCCGGTATGGTCGAGCACCATGTTCCAGTACAAGTAACTGCTCGCCCCGTTTGCAAAATAGTGCTTCATTAAATCGAAGGTGTGTTCCAGGGCGGCCCAGTTGTTGGCACCATTGCCGCATTCGGTTTCGGTTTGCATCAGGGCAAGGTGAGGGTATGTTTCCCGCACATGCGCAATGGCCCCTTTACCAGCCCACTGAAAACCTACGCCATCGATGTATTGTCTGGCCTCCTCGTTTTGCAAAATTTCGTCGACCCGTTCGGGTTGCGGGCGCTCGATGGTTCCCAGCCAGAGTTCCAGGTCGGGATGATCGGTCTCCAGTTTCGGCCCAAGGTGTTGCCCGATGAAACGGGCCAGCGAGGCAGGTGTCCAAACACAGGAGGGAAAGTTCTGACACGAGTTGGGTTCATTTTGAACATGGACCGAATAGACGGGGATGCCCTCGTTTTTATAGGACGAAATGAATTTCGAAAAATAGAGGGCATAAGCTTCCAGGTAGGGAGCTTCCATGATGAACTGATCCACCATTTCATTTCCCTGCTTATCTTCCGGAAGATCGTTAACCCGTTGGTCAGAACGACAGGCATAATGACCATTGGTTTTTATCCAGGCGGGAGGGCATGACGACAAGTGCCCAAAAGTCGCCGGGAAAGCAGCTAGATGGGTTGCTGAGATTCTTTTGGAAGAAGGATTGATACAGGAGTGATCTGTCCCAGGCAGATATCTCAGCAACCTTTCAAATTGAATGGTT
>DAIMEA010000104.1:0-10782 GCA_036725585.1 Prolixibacteraceae bacterium
ACTTCACCAATTTTGGTGTCTTTGTCGAAATTGCCGAAGGAGTCGACGGGTTGATCCATATCAGCGATCTTAGCTGGACGAAGAAAATCAAACACCCGTCGGAATTTACCGCCATCGCTGCAGAAATTGAAGTAGTCGTTCTCGACATCGACAAGGACAACCGTCGCTTAAGTCTGGGACACAAACAACTGGAAGAAAATCCATGGGATGTTTTTGAAAGCATTTTCACCGTCGATTCGATCCACGAAGGAACCATTGTTGAACTATTCGACAAAGGTGCTGTAATTGCCCTTCCGTATGGCGTTGAAGGCTTTGCCACACCTCGTCACCTTACCCGGGAAGACAACACCCCGGTTAAAGTCGACGACAAGCTTCCCTTTAAAGTCATCGAGTTTTCAAAAACAGCCAAACGAATCATTCTTTCGCATTCACGCGTATGGGAAGACGTAAAACGGGCTGAAGAAAAGGAAAGCAAGAAAACCCAATCGGCCAAAACAGCCAAAGCAGTAAAATCGGTTAACGAAAACATCGAAAAAACCACATTGGGCGATATTTCCGACCTTGCCGCGTTGAAAACGCAAATGGAAAAGGCCGAAAAGGGTAAAAAATAATAAAAGATCCTGCTGGAATTATTTCGTTGAAATTTGTACCTTGCTCGTGCTATGGATTACAAAGTTGACAAGAAAGGAAAATTTGTCGTTGTTTCAACAACTTCCGACAAGTTAAATACAAGCAATGCTCCGGACCTGAAATCAGAGTTTGTGATGCTCACCACAAGTGGGATCCATAACATCATCCTCGATTTAAACAGTTGTCAGTATTGTGACTCTTCAGGGCTGAGCGCCATTTTGGTTGCCAACCGGCTCTGTGAACAATCGGAAGGCAGATTTGTAGTTACCGGACTGCAACCCGAAGTAGAGAGCCTGATCAAAATTTCGTTACTCGATACCATTCTGAACATAAAAGAAAGCCTCGACGAAGCGGAAGCTTTTATGGAAAAGGAAGCCGTATAAACGAAATTTGCACCTAAAGGGTCGACAGATGATTTCGTTCGAGTTAACCATTTTGGGAACCAGTTCCGCGTTACCGACTTCAACACGATACCCAACCGCTCACGTACTGAATGTACGTGAGCGGTTTTTTTTAATCGACTGCGGAGAGGGAACGCAAATTCAGATGCGCAAATACGGAATTAAATTCCATCGCATCAACCACATCTTCATTTCACACCTTCATGGCGATCATTATTACGGACTTATCGGGCTCCTCTCGTCGTACACCCTATTGGAACGAAAGACCGATTTGCACATTTATGCCCATTCCGACCTGCCCCTGATTTTAAAGTCCCAGCTCGACCTGTTGAGCAGCGACCTTACCTACAAAATAATATGGCACCCGCTGAATTTTAAACGGGAGCAGATCATTTTCGAAAATGCTTTTTTAAAAGTACGCTCCTTCCCGCTCCGGCACCGGATCCCGTGTTGCGGTTTCCTGTTTTCCGAACAAACAGAGCCCCTCAACCTCATCCGGGAAAAAATCAGGGACTACAGGATTCCCGTCAAAGACCTGCACAGCCTAAAACAGGGAGCCGATTTTATCACTCCGGAAGGTGTGGTTATACCGAACCGGGAACTAACCCATCCCCGGAAGAAACCCCGCTCCTATGCCTTTTGCACCGACACTTCTTTCCTTCCCGAATTACGTTCGGTGCTCCGCGATGTCGATCTGCTCTATCATGAGGCAACGTACGACAAACGGATGGAGAAAAGAGCCGGCGAGATTTACCATAGCACCGCGTCACAAGCAGCACGCCTGGCAAAAATGACGAATGCCGGGCAGTTGATCATCGGACATTTCTCAGCCCGGTATAAGGATGTGTCAATTTTGGTCGACGAAGCCAAAGAAGTTTTTGAAAACACCCTTGCTGCCGAAGAAGGAATGGTCATCCCTGTTCCCAGCCGGCACCCGTCTCAGTCACCTGAATCCGGATTCTGAAAGAAATGCTTGTCAAAATTGACCAGGTATAATTTTTTCCGGGGGCGGGTAAAGGCGGTATACAACCAACGTAAAAACCCGATGTCTACCTTTTCAGGGCTCAAAAATCCATGGTCCACAAAAACAGCATCCCACTGCCCGCCTTGCGCTTTATGGCAGGTAACAGCATAGGCGTACTTCACCTGAAGAGCATTAAAGTATTCGTTCTCCCGGATTTCCTTCCACCGATCAGCCTTGTTCCGTATGTGCAGGTAATCGGTTTGAATCTGTTCAAACAAGCGTTGGTTATCTTCCTGTCCGAAAGAGGGACCTTCCAGTGTCAGTGTATCAAGAAAAATTTTGCATTCAATTTCCAGATTATTATAATCGGATAAAAGAAGGGTTACGGTTGCAAAGCGGAATCCATATATTTCTTCGGTACGATGAACCTTCACCACCTTCGCAATATCGCCGTTGGCTACAAAGGCAAGCCCCTCATCGGCATGAACATAGTGGTAATTGTTTTTCACCACCATCAGGTAATCGCCTGCTTCGAGCTCCGACTCCCGCCAAAGGATCGTACGGCGAATACCTTCGTTGTAAAGATTGGCCCGCTTATTGGAACGGGTAATGACGATGGTCTCCTCAATCCCGTAACGATCGTAACAATCGCCGATTTCATCGATGAGCCGTTCACCCCCGATCCGAACCAGGTCGTCCATTCCTTCTGTGCGGATCGGGACAAAAGAGTCGGAGGTCTTATGGCGAAGGTGGAGGCGTATGGATGTAGCATTATGGAGGATGCCCGACTCAAGCGACTGTCGGATTACATCGCTCAACACCGAAGTATAAACCTTTAACGAATAATTCGACAGGTACGACGTATCGAGGGCCTCGCTCACCACAAGACCAACCGGGGGAAGCTGGGCCGTATCTCCGGCCAGCATCAAACGGCAGTTTTTCCCGTTATAGACGTATTCGATCAGGTCGTCGAGCAACCGACCCGAGCCAAAAAGGAAATAATCACTGTTGCCATTGGCGATCATCGAAGCCTCGTCGACAATAAACAGGGTATTTTGATGCTTGTTAAAATCGAGTACAAATTTTCCGGTCCCGTCAGACGATGATTGTTGCCGGTAAATTTTTTTATGAACGGTATAGGCCGGGTGAAGGGCATAGCCCGATAATACCTTTGCCGCCCTTCCGGTTGGGGCCAGCAACTGGGTTTGAATCCGGAAGGGTTTTAATGACTGAACCAGACTGCTAATCAACAGCGTCTTACCCGTACCGGCATAACCTTTCAGTAAATAGAGCGACTGCGGGTCGTCGTCGAAGAGGAAACGGGCAATGTCGTCGATGGCTTGCTGCTGGCTAAGCGTTGGTTCAACCCCCAGGTTCCGGATAATAATTTCGGCCAGTTTCTTTTCGATCATAATGCCCAAATTAATTTTTCTTCGGGAAAGTAAATTTATTTTTTTTTATAAATTTGCAGGCATGCGTTCAAAATATGTTCTAAAATTCACAAAATGAAACGAGCCATTATTCAAATTGTACTGATTGCTGCGGCAATTGCCCTTGCTTACCTGATCTGGGATACGGTTAAAACTCCCTTGGATTTTGAAAAAGAAAGAGTTGCCCGGTACGATGATGTCATTGAAAGATTGAAAGATATTCGCAAGGCACAGCTTGCCTTTAAAGATGTGAACGGACAGTTTTGCGGCGACTGGGATTCGCTCATAACCTTTGTCCAGTTTGATTCCATACCCAAAATCCGAAAAATCGGTATGCTCACGGATAGTATGATTGAAGCCGGACTCGACGAAAAAACGGCCATGAAAAAAGGTCTGATTATCCGGGATACCATTAAAGCCAGCGTTATGGATGAAATCTTTGGTTCGGAATATGCCATTAACCGGCTAAAATTCATTCCTCATTCCAACAACCAGGTTTTCTGGCTTGGGCAAACCGTCATCACCACCGGTTCCGGCGTTAAAGTTCCGGTTTTTGAGGCCCGGGCTCACAACAACCAAATTCTGGCCGAATTACTCAAGGATTTCGAACAGGAAGTCATCAACCTGAACGAACAACGGAGGAAAAACAACCGTTATCCGGGATTAAAGGTCGGGTCGGTTGAAGAACCCAATAACAATGCCGGAAACTGGGAGTAAGCAAAAATGGGAATACCATGAACTGCTCCCGTTTTCTTGATGATTCATTCGAAAGCATTAACACACCGGGATACCGATTATCCATCCGTTGTTCAACGGGTGGATTTTCATTTTTGGTTTCTGATCCCTCAACCTTGCGCCACCTCATGCTTTCGGAACACTCCTTCCCTTCCGTCACTCCTTATTCGTTCAAGCTTGAATTTTTGAATGCCCTGAAACAGGAACCTGTTCTTAACCTTCGTTTTCAGGAAACTCGCATCGGATGGCAAAGTTCCAGGGAAATGTTGGTTCCGGACAACCTGATCCCTTCCGATCGGGAAAATCTTCTTTTCAATTCCATATTGGAAAATAAACGGGACGAAACGATATACACAGCAGCCTTTCAAGAGAAAACATGCTCTTTCGTTTTTGCACTTCCCAATCTGATCCGCGATCTGTTTCGCGATTTGTATCCCAATTGCCAATTTTTCCCCCAGTCGCTTGCCACATTCCAGCCCATAACCAACGGGGAACACACACTGAGCATCCGGGTCGATAAATGGCAACATGATCTGACCATCGCCGTTTTTCAAAACAAAAAAATCAGCTTCCTGAATCACTTTTTTGTCAAGTCGGAAACCGACTGTCTTTACTACATGCTCCAGGTATCCCGGCTTTTTGTTTCCGGGCCGGAAACTGAGCTGATCCTTTCGGGGCGGATCGATCCCAAATCGGAACTGGCCGAAAGGGTGAAAAAACGATTTCCCCGGATTGTATGGGCACAACACGTTCCGCCCTGGGTGCCAAGTTATACCTTTCATGCCGAACCCGCACACTATCATTTCCCGCTCACCCAACTGGCAATATGCGGATAACCGGAGGCAAATACAGGGGCAGAAGTTTTCATCCCGGAAGCACGTTTTCGGCGCGACCAACGACCGATTTTGCCAAAGAAAGTCTCTTCAACATTCTTGCGAATACCATCGATTTTGAAAACTGCAAGGTCCTCGACCTGTTTTCGGGTACGGGAAGCATCGGCTACGAATTCCTGTCGAGGGGAACCCGCGACCTCACCCTGGTGGAACTAAATTTCCAGCACGTGCAGTTCATCAAGTCCGTTATCCAGCAACTCGGCGAAAAAGCAAAGGTGTACCGCTCCGATGTCTTTCGTTTTATCGAAAGCGAGCGAAAAAAGTACGATCTGATTTTTGCTGATCCCCCCTATGACCATCCCCGCTTCCCGGAGATCCCCGAACGGATTCTGAATCGTTCGTTGCTTGAAAAGAAGGGAATACTGATCATTGAACATTCCAAGGCATACAATTTCAGCCATTTACCCGGATTTTACGATTTAAGGAAATACGGGAGCGTACATTTCAGTTTCTTCAGAAAAGATTGATTGCCCTGTGTATTATACACATAATCAACGCCGTTTCTTTTTTTGCCGGGAGCGGGTCCGGGCAAATTTGTCGGTAAAGTCACGTTGATCGACTTTACTTTTTCGTTTCTTCTCGTGAAAAGCCCCTTTATACGAGGGATCGTCGATGCGGCGCTGGCGGTCGATTTCCCTGAGTTGTTCCTGCCGTTCCTCTTTTTCGGTTTCCAGAACATCCACTTCTTCCGGAAGATTGTATACCGGCACCGACAGGCGCATCAGTTTTTCGATGTTTTGGAAATGCCATTCTTCCGAAGGATCGATGAGCGTGATGGCCTCCCCGTCGTTTCCGGCACGGGCGGTACGGCCAATACGATGGATGTAATCGTCGTAATTCACCGGCACATCAAAGTTGATCACGTGGGAAACCTTGCTGGCATCGATGCCCCGGGCCGATACATCGGTCGAGATAAGAACCCGTACTTCATCCTTCTTAAAAGCATTGATGGCATTGATGCGGGTGTTTTGCCCCTTGTTGGAATGCAGAATGCGTTTTTCCCCTTCGGCTTTCCGGTAAATGACCTTAAACACCGCCTCGGCGCTCAGCTTGGTTTTGCAGAAAAGAATCACCTTTCGGAAGTTCTCCTCATCCGACAACAGGTGACCCACCAGGTTCAGTTTGGTCCGGTAATTGGGCACATGATATACTTTTTGCCGGACCTGCTCGACCGGTGTCGCCGACGGGGTTACTTCAATTCTCAGGGGCACATCAAGAAACTCCCGGGTCATTTCTTCCACTTTTTCGGGAAAGGTTGCGGAAAACAGAAGGTTCTGCCGGCGCATCGGGAGGAGTTCAAAAATAGCCCGGAGCTGGGGCATAAAGCCCATGTCGAGCATACGGTCGGCCTCGTCGATAACCAGGGTCTTCACTTTTTTCAGGCTCAAAACATTGTGTTGGTACAAGTCCATAAGGCGGCCGGGTGTGGCCACCAGGATGTCGATTCCGGGAACGATCAGCTCCGCGTGCCGGGTCCATCCGATTCCCCCATAAACGGCAGCATGGCGGATGTTGGTATATTGAGCCAGTTCTTCGATGTCGTTGCCCACCTGGATCGAAAGTTCCCGGGTGGGGACAAGGATCACCACCCGGGGATCCTCCCCTTCTGCCTTCACCAAACGGGTCAACAAAGGCAGGATATAGGCAGCCGTTTTTCCGGTTCCCGTTTGTGCGATTCCGATCACATCCTGCCCCGATTTAATGGCCGGTATGGCCTGTTCCTGAACGGGTGTGGGATGCAAAAATCCTATCTCGGCAATTGCCTTTTGTACCGATTTCGTGAGGTTCAATTCTTCGAACGCAGCCATTTTCAAAATTTTGCACAAAAGTAGCGAAAAGCATCAGCACGGCCAATTTTTCCATTCGGCTTTGGATCCGAAAAGAACCTTGAACGTTCCTCTCAATCTATAAGATATTTCGTGCGTATAAAAAGTATTATTCGGATAAAAGTGCCGGGTAAGGTGCCGGAGATTCTGCGAAAGCATCGTAATGCAGCGGATTATGCATTCGCCAGATAGCGAAAGTCGATTGTCATCCCCTGTCAAATACATTGTAAAAATGACGCACCCGGGTAAACGTGCCGCATTCAAAGCTTGATGTATCCCTTTCTCAGGGCATATTTCACCAAATTGGCTGTTGAGTTAAGTTGAAGTTTGGCCATGATATTGGCTTTGTGGGTATCGACCGTGCGGGGGCTTAAAAAGAGCTTGTCGGCTATTTCCCTGTTGGTGAAACCATCGGCAAGCAAAGTCAGGATTTCCACTTCCCTGTCCGACAAGGGTCCGATATCTTTATCCTCTTTCCGGGTTACCTGACCTATATAGCTGTTGTAAATGATCTTGCTGATCTTTGAACCAAAATAACCCTCATGCTTGTATACGCTCATGATGGCCGTAAGCAGTTCGTCAGCCGAAGTGTCCTTGGGCAAAAAACCTCTGGCCCCGGCTTTAACGGCATCCAGAATGATCGCTTCATCGCTGTTCGATGATAAAATCAGCACACGAATACCCGGGTATTTCTCCTGCAATTCGCCCAGAATTTCCACCCCGCTCCTACCGGGAAGTTGAATGTCAAGGATCAGTACATCAGGCGCCTTATCTTTTAGTAAGACAAACAGAGAATCGGCGTCGGCCGCTTCGCCAATCCAGCGAATGTTTCGCTCACCCAACAACAACGCCCTGATCCCGTCGCGCACAATCTTATGATCATCGACGATCATAATTTTCACCGGTTCAACCATAACAATCCAGAATTTAATGAATCGATTACCGATTAAAAATAATCAAAGAATAGAAATAATCATTACCACCCTATCGATAATGCGGTTATTAAAAAGAAAATTCTAAATTTAAACTCGAAAATAAACCTGTTTATGCGTACATTCTCCAGAATCTACCTGAGTATTTTCCAATTTCTCTTCTTTTTTTTCTTTATGCAAAACCCGCTGCAGGGGCAGCTTGCGTTGCAAAACTCCATCGACAGCCTCAGAAAAAACTTTTCACTGAAAGAAGACACTTCCCTGATTCTTTTTTATCTCGAACTGGGGGAACTGTATGAACCGGAATTCCCCGATTCAGGCCTGCATTATTACAAGGAAGCTTTAAATCTTGCTGAATCTATTTCTACCGAAAAAGAAGTTTCGGACGAAAGATCCTTAATGATATTGAAAGCAAAAGCTTTTCGATACATCGGGAATGTTTACAACGATATGGGGATATACGACCAAGCCATTGAAAACTACCTTGCTTCCCTTGAGTTGCACCAAATCACCGGCGATAAAAAGGGCATGGCGTATTGTTTCAACAACATCGGCAACATCCATGCCGACCAGGGTAATTTTGAAAAAGCAGAAGAATATTATCTAAAGGCGATTCCTGTATATACCGAACTGGGTGATCAAACAGGTCTGGCGGCTGCTTATAATAACATGGGCGCTATAGAGTACGACCAGGAGCGTTATGAAAGTGCCATCGTCTATTTTCAGAAAACGCTTGAGATGGTTCAGCAAATTGGCCACAAACAGGGGATTGCCAATACCTACAACAACCTGGGCGAAACCTGCCACAAACTGGGACAAAACCAGAAAGCCCTAGAATATTATCGGCTCACTCTCGACGCCACCCGGGATCTGGGTGATAAATTTGGGCTGGCCCTGGCCTATTCCAACCTGGCCCGGCTGCATGTTACCTTAGCCGAAGCAGCAAATAGCGGATCAGACCACCCTACACAGAAGAAACATATCGAAGAATCCGTAAACTATGGGAACCTTGCGCTAAGCACAGCACAAGAAATCGGATCGCACCGGATGATTGCCGAAGCCTCAGCCATTCTCCGGCAAGCATTTAACGCTTCCGGGAAATACCGGCAGGCGCTGGAACATGCCGAGCGATACATCGAAACCAATGAGCTGATTTTTTCGGAAGAAAAAACCCGGGCGTTGACGGAGATGCAAGAAAAATACGAAAGCCTTGAAAAAGAAAAGCAGATCGACAAGTTGGTGTACGATAATGAAATAGCCGAAAACAAAATCAAACAGAAAAAAAATCAGTTGGTTTTTATCGCGCTTGGCCTGGCATTGGTTCTGCTGGTACTTATTTTCCTGTACAGCCGTTACCGGTTAAAACAAAAAATCAACACAATACTGAAAAATAAGAACGACGAACTTCAGGTTTTGAATGCAACGAAGGACAAGTTTGTTTCGATCCTGGCACACGACCTGAAAAATCCCTTTTCAGCCTTCTGTAACATCACCTCATCGCTCCACCGGAATTTTGATCAGATAGACCGATCGGAACAACAATACTATATTGAAGAACTGAGCCGCTCGTCTGAGTACATGAACTCGATGCTGAAAAACATGCTTGAATGGGCAACGATTCAGATGAAACCCGCCTTCCCTGCAAATGAGATTTGCATCATCCATTCAGCCGTTCAGGAATTGATTTCCACCCTGGGTGCTTTTGCCCGAAGCCGCGAAATCATGCTCACCAACCAAGTTCCTGAGAGCTACCGGGCGAAAGCAAACCGGGGAGCCTTAAGCACCATTCTTAACAATCTGGTCACGAATGCCATAAAATTCTCGCCTCCGGGCAATGAAGTCATCATCCGGGCTACATCTTTGTCAAAAAAGGTGAAAATTGACGTGATCGATTCCGGGATTGGGATGACCCCTGCCGAAATCGAAAAATTATTCCGCATAGAAGTTGATACCCGTTCCATAGGCCGTTCCGAGGGGAAAGGAACCGGGCTCGGCCTGATTATCTGTAAGGAATTGGTGGAAAAAATGGGCGGTGAAATTGGCGCCGAAAGCTCCCCCGGGAAAGGAACTACGTTCACAGTCCTACTGAAAGCCCCCGACTGACCAAAACACTCCGTCGGTTTTCCTGTTTATCCCTGCACTTTTTACGTAGAAAAATGGTGAAAACACCGATAGGTGCCTTTTATACTCCCGCTTACCTTTAACCCGAAAATCAAACCGAAAAAAATGAAGACCATCTACGCTTTCCGCAACATGGCAAACTCATTGTCAAAAGGGATTTTGTTGCTTTCGTTTTTTCAAAAGGAGAAAAAAAAGAATGCAAAAAACCGAAGCATCCTGCTGGGAATTTTACTTTGGGCAACGACCACCGGAAGCCTTTTCGCCCAGACGGCAACGGCGCCTACCCTTGGCGACGGATCAGCAAGCAACCCATACCGGATTGCCTCATTGAATAACCTGTATTGGATTGCAGAAAATTCAACCCGATGGAGTTATCATTATGTCCAGACAGCCAGCATTGATGCCTCGGCAACTTCGACATGGTTCAGCGGCGCAGGCTGGACTCCGATCGGGAATTCCTCAGATGCATTCGGAGGAACGTATGACGGGCAGTTGTATACCATCAGCAACCTTTACATCAACCGAAGCACCACCGACTATGTTGGTCTCTTTGGTTTAACTGCCAACTCCCTGGGTTACTCGTATAACCTCGCGAACATCCTATTGACCAATGTCGATATAACAGGGAATGATAACGTGGGAGGGATATGTGGAAAAACCCAACAATACGCTGTGATTCAATCTTGTTCATGCTCGGGAAGCATTACAGGGAACGAAAAAGTAGGCGGCATCGTTGGGTACAATTACATTTCCAATGTCAAATTCTCAAAAACAACGGCATTGGTAAAAGGCAGCAATAAAGTAGGCGGATTTATCGGATCTTCGGAAGAAAACTGCTATGTCGATAACA